>JALXCX010000131.1 GCA_026990725.1 Desulfobulbaceae bacterium | reverse complement strand
ACTTGCCCGAGATCATGCAGTTAAAGAAAAAACTTTCAACTATGATCCCTAACGACCAGGGACGACTTGAAGAAATGATTTACTGCGAATGGGTGGAAACTGAGCCGGTAAACCATACGATTTTTGCTACAGTTATCAAGAGCCTCCTCCAAGGCAGGCAGCTCGAACTTCATTATTTAAAACAGCATGGGCACCCGGGAAAGAAACGCAGGGTGGATCCGCTCAAACTAGTCAATTATCAAGGCCGATGGTACCTGCTTGCATGGTGTTATCTCCGTGCAGGGAAACGACTTTTCCATCTTTCCAGAATGAAAGAGGCATCCCTTGCTGAACAAACAGTTCAACACCAAATGCCATCTGATGATGAATACCTGACCGGAGTTTTTGGTATTTTTAAAGGTACAGTTCAATTCACTGCAACCATTCGCCTGACAGGAATTGCTGCAGAGAGAGTTCGGCTGCAGCACTGGCATCCTGAGCAAAGGATCGAAGAGCAGCAAAACGCTATCTTGCTTCGCCTGCCCGTAGCGGATGACCGTGAACTGATAATGAAAATTCTCCAGTTCGGGGCAGATGCCGAGGTTCTTGAACCCCTTGAATTACGAAATCGGGTTAAGAACAAGATTAACGCTATGGCAAGGCCATATGCATAACCTCTTTCGTAACCAGTTTTCTCGAGTGAACTAAAAGTCCAAAGTATATTTATTATCCATCTAAACGGAGTCTTCAGCCAAATGAGTATCCCAACTATCACCGCTGTCATCCTTGCTGCCGGTAAAGGCACCCGCATGAAATCCGGCAAAGCCAAAGTTTTACATGAACTTTTCTTCAAGCCCATGCTCCATCATGTACTCGACAGCGTGGCAGGGGCCGAAATAGACAACACGGCTATTATTGTGGGCCATCAAAGCCAGCGCGTTATGGACTCACTTGGCCAGTATCAGTTTCACCCGGTCCTTCAGGAAGAACAGCTCGGAACGGGGCACGCGGTGCTCTGTGCTGAAGAAGTGTGTACGGACGCGGACCAGATAATGATTCTATGCGGAGACACCCCGCTCATTCGGCCGGAAACTCTTCAATTAATGATCAAACAACACCAGAATAATTCGGCCCGGCTCACGCTTATGACCACCTGCCTGGACAATCCTCTTGGTTATGGTCGGATCATCAGTGATAAAAACGGATTTGTTACCCAAATTGTCGAACAAAAAGATGCCACAGATGAGCAAAGAGCGATTAACGAGATCAATGCCGGTATTTATCTGGTTGATAAAGATTTTTTATTTTCTGCCTTGAAACAGGTCGGCACGGACAACAGTCAGGGAGAAGTGTATCTGACAGACATTGTGGCAATAGCTGCGCGTCAGGGACATAAAACGCATAAATTCATGCATGAAACAGCCATCGACGTTTTGGGTGTAAACTCCAGAATTGAACTGGCAAAAGCCCATAATGAGCTGCGAATTCGACACAACAACAAGGTTATGCTCACCGGGGTAACCATGCAATCACCGGAAACCATTCTTATTTCACCCGACAGTACCATTGGCCGGGATACTGTCCTTGAGGCGGGTGTGCAGGTGATCAACAACAGCATCGTCGGCAGGGAGGCGCACCTGGCTAGCGGGGTCATTGTCGACAACTGTGTGCTGGGTGACCAGTGCTCAATTGGAGCCTATAACATTTTGCAAGACTGCTCTATTGCTGAGCAAAGTGTGCTGCCGCCACTGAATTTCAGAAAGAGTTAACCCTGCTTTGCCGCAACAAAACCCTATTGGCAAGGAGTACAGATCAGATTAAGATAAAATCTCTGATTATTTAAGTACCAGACAATTCCCTGTAAAATTTCAACGTGAATGGAGTAACCCCATGAGTGACATTAAAAAAATGTACACAACTATCCTTGGAGATTCCTTCCCCATGGAGATGACTGTTTCTTTTGACGGCCAGACTCTGGTCTATCGCAAACGAACCTGGGGTATCCCGCAGGAGGATGGCTCAGTTGATGAACGAGGCCTGCGTTACGGTGAGAATCCAGACCAGGAAGCAGCTCTGTATGAACTGGTTAATGGCAATCTGATGCTTGGTGACTGCAAATTCATCGAACCGGGCAACTCTTTGGTAAGTGGAATCACGGTTGATGACATGCTTCAGTTTGGTAAACACCCGGGTAAAATCAACCTGACTGATGTTGATAACGGATTAAATATTATTAAATACCTGATAGACAAACCTGCTGCTGTCATCCTGAAACACAACAATCCCTGTGGTGCGGCCATCGGCGACAATCTGGCCGATGCCTATAATAAGGCGAACCGAGTGGATCGCATTGCTGCTTTTGGAGGCGCTGTCATTATGAGCCGACCAGTTGACACAGACACAGCGGAGCTCATGAGCAAGAACTACCTTGAGGTGGTCTGTGCTCCTGAGTTTGAAGACGGAACCCTCGAGATCCTTGCCAAGGCGAAAAACCTGCGCGTTATCCGCATGGACGGCATCAACCGACTGGCAGATTTTGAAAAGTTCCGTTATGTCGATTTTAAATCACTCATTGACGGTGGAATCATTGTCCAGCAGTCAGCAGTTAATTCCATACGTTCCGTAGATGATCTAAAACCCGCTACCGCCACCTGGAAGGGACAGGAGTATGCCTGCCAGCGCCAACCTACCCAAAAAGAGCTTGATGACATGATTTTTGGCTGGGCAGTCGAACATGGCGTTACCTCAAACTCAGTTATATATGTCAAAGACGGTTGTACAACAGGTATCGGCACCGGTGAACAGGACCGGGTCGGGGTTGCTGAAATTGCCGTCCACAAGGCCTATGTAAAATATGCCGATATTACCTGTTTTGACAAATTCGGAATTCCCTATGCCGACCTTGCCCTGGAAGTCGCCCAAGGCAAACGCAAGAGGGCAGACCTTGCAGATATTGACAACACTGTCAAGGAAGAGCGGGCAGGACTCCCTGGTTCGGTTATGATTTCTGACGCATTTTTCCCCTTCCGGGACGCCGCAGACGTGGGTATTCGTGAAGGCATTACCGCAATCCTGCAGGCTGGCGGCTCCATGCGGGATTACGCTTCAATAGAGGCCTGTAACGAAGCTGATCCCCAGGTAGCCATGATGTTTACCGGACAACGTTCATTTAAACATTAATACCTTCACCAACAGGGGGTGGAAACAGACTTCTTACCGCCCCCTGCTCTCTTACCTCATACGAATCATCAGTTACCCTTTATTCTATTATCTCACCAGGAGAAGACCATGGACGCCATACAGTGCCTAGAAACCAGAATGAGTGTTCGGGGCTTTACAAAAGATCCCGTTCCCAGAAAACTGTTAGAAAAAATCATTGCCACTGCCAGCAGAAGCCCATCCTATAAGAACTCACAACCATGGGAGATCACAGTACTTTCCGGGAAAAAGAAACAGGGGCTGTCTGCAATGCTCATTGATCTGCTTGACAAAGAAACCCCCTCCAGTCCGGATCTTCCTGAACCCCAATCCTGGCCGGAAAACGAACAGGCACGAATTAATGAGCTGTTTGCCAAGCGCAAAGAGCTCACCGGCATAGACCTTACCGCTCCGGAGATTGTGATCAAGGCCAAAAAAGCAAATTTCCGGTTTTATGGAGCTCCACATGGTATTTTTCTCTACCAGGATAATTCTCTTTCTTCGTGGTCTCTTTTTGATCTTGGCCTGTTTGCTCAGAACCTCATGCTCTCCGCCCATGCCGAGGGATTAGGGATGGTGCCGCAGGCTTTTCTTACCGATTACGCCAAACAGGTGAAGGAATACCTGGATATTCCTGAATCAAAACGTCTTGTGCTGGGGCTATCCATTGGATATCCCGACATGAATTCTCCTGCGAACGGCTTCAGGACGCAACGTAGCCCCGTCTCGGAAATAGCGAACTTTATTGAATAATTTTTTGGAGTGCCGTTTGACTCCCCTCTGCACTCCTGATATACTTGTTGTACGTAAACAACTCTTTATTCTCTAAACTGACAGTCTCTTCATGGCCCCCGGGACAACTGATAACAATTTTGTAACCGATCACACCGGACAACAAACCGTTTCAACTCTTATTCAGTTGCTGGCCGGTGCTGTCAAGCATCACAGCTTGTATCCGGAAAACCATTCTATTGCCACGCAACATATAAAAAAAATCTTTACCACCCTCTCCTCGTACCTCAAAGACAGGCAGGTTCTCCACCTTGCCGTTGACAAGACAAACATCCTCTATGAGGATAATACTTTATACGAGGGGAAAAATGACGAAAGTGACATCGCCTTTCTCCTGGGACGAGATGGTATAGAATGGATTGAATTCCACCGTGAAATAGAACTCTGGGAAATTCAGGCATTACTCAGGCTCATTAACCTCAACCGTCGCAGCGACATCGACAGTGACGGCAACATAGCCACGGCATTATGGGAGACAGATTTCCCCCATATAGAATACAAAACCATTGATTTAACAGCTCTGGATATACCTGTTCTTAATTTTAAATCTTTAAAAATAGCGCCTGAAGTTTCTTCAACGAGTCAGGAGCTTGAAGAGTACGCGGACAAAGAAATACAGGAGGAGGAAGCACTTGCAGAAGACGAAGTTGAGGATGATGAAGACCAGGAGACTGCAGGCCTCACCTTAACGGACCCGGATACCGCTCTATGGCAATTGAGTGAAATGGAGCAATTCCAGCTTGACGCCCTGATCCGTCAAGAGGAGGATGGTGCTGATGCCTCAAGTATTATTGACATTCTCTTCATCCTCTTACTCCTCCAGGACGATTTACAGGAATCGCTCGATATCATGGAATTTCTCCAGGACCGCTTCCTGGACTGTCTGCAGCATCAACAGTTCAAATATGCTCTGAGAATACTGGTAACCCTGAAAAAAATTAACTCGACAGATAATAAGCTCCAGAAAGAACTCAACCCGTTAATTACCGATTTGTTCCAGGCAATTGCCAAACCGGAAAGCTTACGTGATCTTGAACTTTTTTTTACCTCACCTGATATTTCCGTTCCAGACAATGAAATAGTGGCTCTCTGGGAAGTAATTAAACTCATGCCAGCTTCGGTATTGCGTGGACTGGCTCCCCTCAGCGACAAAATTGATTTACCACGTTTTGGCTTATCTTTTATCGGAGTCCTGGAACAATTCGGGAAGCAATCCCCGGAAATTCTTGCAGAAGTCGCAACAAAATTTGACGAAAAAGTCTGTCTTCTCCTTTTACCTTTTATAAAACGAATGCCCCGGGACCAGGCAACTGACATTCTGTCATCCATGGCACTGCACCAGTCCCCTCTTGTTCGCAGTAAAACTTTCCAACTTCTTGCAGCCTGGAATGCCATTGACATTATAAACCTCTTTCCACTCATTGAAGACCCCGACCCCTTAATTCGGCAGACGCTTTTCTCTCTCATCGGCAAACAACGCAGCCCCAAGATGGAATACATGCTCTGCAAACACATACAGGAAAAAATCACAAAAACAGATGAACCTGAGTATGTGCTGGCCTGTTATAAAGCTGTTGGCCAAACCGGCAGTACTCAATGTATCCCCTTTCTCAAAAAACGTCTTTTCCAAAAATCCAGTCTGGGAACGTTGTTTGCCGCTGGAGGTGGTGCTCACAAGAAAGGAGCGGCACTAGCTCTGGTAATGCTTGATCAGCCAGAGGCCAGAGAAATTGTTAAGGAAGGAGCGGCAAGTCTGGTTCCCGATGTCAGATCAGCATGTCGACAGGCGCTGGGAGGCAAGAATGCCTCATAAAAAGAGGGTAAAGAATCCGAGAGTAACAAACATACCGCAAGATCCGCTTTTGGGGCAACGCTTTCTCCAGGCACTCAATTCCCTGATCTCAACAGCAAAAATCCATCTTGACAACAACAAACTGCTCCAGAAATCTGTTCACGAGTTTGCTTTAATTATTGAGGAGTGCCTTCAGTTTGATGACGAAATCAACCTGCTCACTTCAGTTGGCGGCTTTTATCTGCAACAGGAAAAGATAGGACTGCAGCGAACTCAGACAGGGTTGGGAAGAAAATTACTCATTTTTTTCAATGCCCGGAACATAGAAGGACTTCGTTTCAAAAGAAGTACAATCTATGCCTCTCGGACCGACCTGCTTGTTTTTATCAGATTACTCAACAAGTCAATAAACGAGGAAAAACCTGCATACTGGCTCCAATCCATGCTTGATGAACACCGGTTTAACTGGGTGGAGTTGATTGATACAAGTCAGGCACAATCACTTGCTTCAATTTTTGAGTCCGGGACCATGAATCCTTCCGGCAACAAAACTCAAACCACCTCAGAATCGTCTCCCCCCCCGTCCGAAAACAAGGCCGGAAAAAAAACGGCAGGGACCAAAAACAAAAGAAGGAAAGACCCACTTAAAAAAAGAAAAAAGAAAAGACGGGCCCAAAAGGCATTGCTTACCTACAGCAGTGCCATGCACTCGCTCAAAGATGTTGCCAAACGTCTGGCGGACAATAAAAATGCAGGTATGGGTAAATCTGTCCAACTGGTCCAGAATATGGTCGATCTGATCATGAGTGATGACAATGTTTTGCTCGATCTGTCCACCATTCGTGATTATGACGATTATACATTCACCCATTCAATCAATGTTGCCATCCTCTCCCTGTGTCTGGGGCATCGGATAGGGCTCAACAAGGTCCTTCTTGCACGGCTGGGTCTCAGCGCCCTGTTCCATGATCTGGGGAAAATAGACATTCCCAAAAATGTTCTCAACAAACCGGGCAAACTGACCCCGGATGAATTTGCCATTATCCAGAATCATTCAATTTACAGCGTCAGGCGTATTCTCAGGCTGAGGGCCTCTTACGATCGAAAAGCCGGCATAATGCTGGCACCTTTTGAACATCACCTGCGTTACGATCTTGGCGGCTACCCCAAAACGCCCAGAAAAACACCGATCAGCCTGTTTGGCCGTATTATCACCATTGCCGACGTCTATGACGCCGTCACAGCTCCGCGTATTTACCGGGAATCTTACATGAGCCAGGACAAGGCTCTCGGGCTTATGATGAAAGACTCGGGCACGATGTTTGACCCTATTTTACTCAAGGTTTTTATCAACATGCTGGGTATTTATCCGGTTGGAACTGTTTTGGTTTTTGATCGTGCGCAACTGGGTTTAGTCGCTCATGCTCCTGAAGATGTAGATG
>JALXCX010000130.1 GCA_026990725.1 Desulfobulbaceae bacterium | reverse complement strand
CGGTCATATCCTGGAGGCGATGATTCATGAAAGCAAATGCTCTGCGAGGGCCGCTCATTAAATCGGCTATTGTACTCTTAATCATTTCCATGCTGGCATTCTTTACCAGCACGTCGCCGGGCGGAGGTCTCTGGGGGTCCATGGGGACTCTGGTTATCACCATTTTGCGGACTGTGCAATGGATCATTGGCATGATCATTGCCTTGTCGGTCAGTCTGGCTGTGATGATCGGCATTTTCCTGGGGGCTGTGGCGCTTGTCAATCCTGCCTCGTCCTCGCGTATGTTTGAAGGATTGCGCCAGACTCTGTCTTCCTGGTTTGCTCCTGTTTTGAGTTTACTCAACTCAGATAAGGATGCAGGATCTGTCGATCGTCTTGAGTCTTTTGTTCAGGGTGTGAAAAAAGAGCTGGCAGCCGATGTTCAGCAGGTACAGGCCAATCTTGGCAAAAGCCTTGCTGAAGTTGAGGGGAAAATAAGCCGTTTTTCTTCCCGTGTCGGCAACCTGGAAGAAACTGCGGCCAATCTGGCCCAGACTGAACAGGTTGACGCACTGGCAGAAGAGGTCAAGGGTGCCGGAGAATCTCTTACCGAAATAAAGAGTGTTGCCGATAGCTTAAAAGGCCGGATGGATCAGGCCGAGAAACAGGTGAAAGAGGTGGCTGGTGAAGCTATTCTCGGAGATCTTCCTTCCAGGATTGAAGCTCTGGAGCAAAAGGTAATTCCAGAATCTGTTGATACCAAACCGCTTGAAAAAGATATAACCGCTTTAAAAAATGAGCTGGCAACTGTTCAGAAACAGGTAGCCGAGGCTCTTGAAAAAGCAGCTCAAGCTGTCAGCAAGACAGAAAAACTTGCTGACACACCAGTACAGAAAGTTCAACAAAAAAAGCCGGTGCCCAAGGCAGCTCCAAAAAAAGAGGAAGCACCTGCGACCCAATCCAGCCCGGAGCATCGTATTTTCAGTTATTTTGACAACGATGCCGACAAAACAAAGGTTATTGAAGTTGTTGCGTCAACATTGAAAAAGGATATGAGCTATAAGCAGGTTATGGATCTTGTGGCCAAAAATCTTGGCGGAAAAAAAGGGGAAATAATTACTTCTCATCCCTCGTTGAGTAAAGACTACATCAGGCTCTGCCGAAGAAACAGCTAAGGATTGTCGTTGACATTAAAAAAGGCCCGGGCACGAGAAAGTGCCCGGGCCTTTTTTGTTGCTGTCTCATTGTTTCCTTGTGTGTGGGTGTTCCTGATCTCGAACGCAAATCATCGTTTATGGACAGGCACGAGATTGAGTTGTCCGGGCAAGAGCCGTCTGTATGCCATTTAGTTCGTATCTCCATCGGTTGGCTTGTGGATCATCCTGTCGACAAGGTCTCTCCACCCAAGCGGGGCTTCAACAATGTTGAAGCCTACATCAACTGCCAGGGCAGAGCCGCTGGCTCGGTCCCAACAGGGGCGGACTGTCAGCTTGCAATGGTTTTCCGGGGATGTGCCGGAAAGAACAATGTAATAGGTTTTTTCCCTGTTGCTGAATTCCTGTGGCAGGTTATTTAAGCGTAGTCCCTCAAGGGAAATGTTTTCAATAATGCCGCCATAGACAAAGGTACCGTTTGCGATTTCAGCGATGTGACCATGGAGTCGGACCCGTTTATGTCTGCGTTTGTTCATGACTGGTTACGGGGTATTTAATGAGTTCTTTGAAGAAATCGATGGAAGGATAAGTGGCAGAGTAGCGAACCCGCTGCCGGCTGCTGGAGCGTGCGACAAAGATTAGATGGGCTATGCCAAAATGGGCTGCAGAACGCAGCACTTTTTCTGTATCGTCAGCCAGAAGTGTTGTTATAGGGTCGTACCTTATGATTCTTTGAAGGCGTCCCCAGAATTGGTGCTCTTCCTTGGCGCAGCCGACTTCTTCGGCACAGATTACACGGTCAAACCAGGGGCCGATTGAGGTCTTTTCCAGCTTGATGGACAGGGTTTTGGAATGAGCATTGGTGATAAGGTAAAGCTTTTTCTTTGCTTTCAAACAGAACTCAAGAAATTCGACGACATAGGGGTGGACGCCAATCAGGTGGTTAACGCGCATCTTCAGTTC
>JALXCX010000129.1 GCA_026990725.1 Desulfobulbaceae bacterium | reverse complement strand
ACACTGACTATGGCGAAATAATCAACAAATCCCACAACTTTGCCGCCTGGGAAAAACACGGTGACAAGAATCTGCTCATTCACCGCAAGGGAGCGACCAGGGCCTTTGCAGGTGAGTTGGGGCTTATTCCGGGCAGCCAGGGCACGGCCAGTTATATTGTCTGCGGGAAAGGCAATCCGGAATCCTATTGTTCCTACTCCCATGGCGCAGGCCGAAGGCTGGGGCGGAAACAGGCCACCCAAAAGTTGAGCCTGAACAAAGAAGTGCAGCGTCTGGACAAACTCGGGGTTCTCCATGCAATACGCCGAAAAAAGGATCTTGATGAAGCCCCTGGTGCCTATAAGGATATTGAAAAAGTCATGGCATTACAGACCGATCTTGTCCGTGTTGAAGTCAGTCTGCGGCCCATGGCCGTTGTGAAGGGATAAAAAAGACGAGTTATGTGTTTTATGTGTGGCCAATTCCTTTAAACCACGATCCAGGCGAGGGGAAAGCCGCCTTCGAGGCCAGCGTTTACTGACAGGCGAACAAACGTCAATCCCCAAGATAGGCTTTGACGATGCTTTCGTCCCTGCGCAGGGTATCAGCATCACCCTTTATGACCACGCTGCCGGTCTCCAGCACATAACCATGGCTGGCAAGCTGCAAGGCCACCCGGGCATTCTGCTCCACCAGAAGGATGGTGACGCCCTCTTTGTTAAGACGGACAATAATCCGCATGATCTCTTTGACAAGAAAGGGTGCCAGCCCCATGGAAGGCTCATCAAGAAGCAACAGCCGGGGGCGGGTCATAAGTGCTCTACCCATGGCAAGCATCTGCTGTTCTCCGCCTGAGAGCAGTGCCGCGTCACGATGCTGGCGCTCGTGGAGCACAGGAAAAATTTCAAACACATGCCCCATTCGTTTTTGACGTTCTCTGTCGTCTTTTAGGGTAAACGCCCCAAGTTCCAGATTTTCCCTGATTGTCATCCCCTTGAAAATCCGTCGCCCTTCCGGCACATGGATAAGCCCCATTTCCACAATTTCATGGCTTTTGCGGGTTGTAATGTCTTCACCCATGTAGAGAACCTGTCCCTTGGCAGCCCGGTTGAGACCGGAAATGGTGCGCAAAACTGTGCTCTTGCCTGCCCCGTTTGCCCCAAGCAGAGTAACAATCTCTCCCTGTTGCACGCTGATGGAGACACCTCTCAGGGCATGGATTCTGCCATAAAACGTTTCGATATTGTTCAGTTCAAGGATGGATTTGGTCTTCACAACGCCTCGTTCTCATCTTCACTGCCAAGATAGGCTTCAATAACCTTGGGATTATTCTGTACTTCGCTGGCCGTGCCTTCAGCAATTCTTTTGCCATAATCTATAACGGTAATTCTTTCTGAGACCTTCATCACCAGTCCCATGTCATGCTCAATCAGAAAAATAGTGACCCCCAGGCTGTCTCTGATGTGGAGGATCAGGTTGATCAACTCTTTTTTTTCATCATTGTTAAGCCCGGCCGCAGGTTCGTCAAGGAGCAGCAGTTTGGGCCGGGTGGCAAGCGCCCTGGCCCATTCCACCCGGCGCTGGTCGCCATAGGGCAGGTTTCCCGCATAGACCTCTTTTTTAGCGAGCAGACCAACAAAATCAAGACACTCCTCACTGACCTGCCGGATTTTTTCCTCTTCCCGCCTCTGTGATTTTGTTTGCAGCACTGCGCCAAGGGCACCTGCTGAGGTACGGCAATGCATCCCGGACATCACATTTTCAAGAACAGTCATCGACTTGAACAGACGCAGATTCTGAAAGGTGCGGGCCATGCCTGCCTGGGTAATTTTATGCGGTTTACGGCCGATTATGGAGCTGTTGTCAAAAATAATTGTTCCCGAATTCGGACGATAAAAACCGGTCAAGCAGTTGAAAACAGATGTTTTTCCTGCCCCGTTAGGTCCGATAAGGCTGGCAATGCTGCCCTTTTCCACGGCAAAGCCCAATTTTTTGATGACTTCCAGCCCGGAAAAGTTCAAGACAAGATTCTCTACCTGTAACAATGCCATCAGTTCTTCCTCAAGATTTTGTCCGGGGCCAGATACCCTCGGGCCGGTAGAGCATAATGACCAGCATGACAA
>JALXCX010000128.1 GCA_026990725.1 Desulfobulbaceae bacterium | reverse complement strand
CCAAGCAGGATAGTTGAGCGTATTGTGTATGCATTGGTTCGTTGCTTTGATCTTGTTGTTGTCCGGGGAACAAAAGCAAAAAAATTTATCAGAAGCATTGGCTATACAGGAGAATTGGCCATTGTAACAGGTAGTATAGGAGAAATAACTCCACAGAAGGAAAAGGAACATCGGGCAATAGATATCATCTTTGTCGGTAGATTGGCGGAGGTGAAGCGACCGGAGATGATTGTAGAAATTATTTCCATTGTCAAGAAGCAACATCCTGAAATTCAGGGAGTATTTTTAGGAGATGGCCCTTTAAGGGAAAAATTGCAGACAATGGTGCGAGATAAAGACCTTGTTGACAATATTTCGCTGCCGGGCGCAGTTAATGACGTGGCTTCATACTTGCGCCGGACCAAGGTCTTTGTGTTGACCTCGGAAGACGAGGGCATGTCGATCGCCATGCTGGAAGCCATGGCCTCCGGAGTGGTTCCCGTGGTTTCCGATGTCGGTGATCTTGGCGATATCGTCCGCAACGGCGAAACGGGATACCTGGTAACAAATGACAGGGTTGATGATTTTGTGCACCATATAAATCGACTTCTGGAGGACCGTGTTTTGCGTGAAAAACTCTCTGAAAATGCAATGCGGGCATCCCTTGCCAAGAGTTCCGTGCAGGCCGTTTCCCGTGCGTGGAATCGGTATTTTGCTGTGATTTGCAAAAATCATGGTTGTGTGTAAATCGGAGAAGACAGGAAACACCTTTAATTGTACCTGAAGCCCGGCTTGAGGGAACTCAGGGATACCATCGTTGTCCTTGCTATTATTTATCGACCTGGAAGCAAGAGAAAGTATTGCGGTATGCGGTTCGGCATCATGTGTCATGGGATGTCATTCCTTGTTTCCGGACAATGGGGGTAAATAGTTGCCATTATATCGCTTGATTGCGCTTTCTTTATTGCGCTAATTTTTATCATCTATTCAATAAAATGCTTTCATATTCATCGTGGTTGTACCGGAAAAGTCCTGTTTGGTTGCAAGAGGCCATTATATTTTTCAGGTTTTTTATACGCAAATGCCTACGGGAAGGTCGAACATTTAAAAAAATACATGGCCGGATTGAACGAACTCAATGGATGACAAGAGATGAACTGCAGCAATATCAGGATGAGCAATTATACTCCATTCTGCAGCATGCCCGATCCAAAATCCCTTTCTATCAGCAGCAGGCCCAAAAGGATGCAGACGCTGAAATGGGTGTCCGGGATTTCGTGCGACAGTTTCCCGTCCTTCAAAAGCAGACCGTTGTTGAGCATAGAGAGATGTTTGTTAATCCAAAACATTTCGGCCTGAAATTCAAGTCGGCAACCAGCGGTACAACCGGATTGTCCATGGTCGGATTCCGCGATTTATATTCCATTAGTTTTGAGAATGCGTTTCTCACCAGGCAGCTTGAATGGGCCGGATATCAAAAGGGAGAAAAGCGGGCCTGGATACGGGGAGATATGATTGTTCCTCCTGGCACAAAAAAATCTCCATACTGGAGGGTCAACCGAGCCGACAACATGCTCATGTTGTCGGCATATCATCTCTCACCTACTACGGTGTCACTCTATATTCAAGAGTTGGAAAAATTTGACCCGGTTTTAATTCAGGCCTATCCGTCGGCAATTGCATATATGGCGGAACAATTATTAAGTCGGGGCCAATTATACCGGGGGACAAAATTAAAGGGTATTGTTACCTCGTCGGAATCATTATCGGCCGCTCAGAGAACGTCCATTGAAAGGGCAATGGGGGTCCGGGTGTTTGACTGGTATGGGAGCTTTGAAAGATGCGTGGCGATCGGAACCTGTGAACATGGGGCCTATCATCTTCTGACGGACTACAGCTTTGTTGAATGCATCCCTGTGGATGATACTGCCTGTGAACTGATCGGAACCGGTTTTGGTAATTTTTTAATGCCATTGATCCGCTATCGCATCGGCGATAGTATTGTTTTAGCCGATGAAGAGTATCAATGCCCCTGCGGTCGGGCCTTTCCTGTTGTCCGGGAAATCATAGGACGGGTTGATGATGTTGTGAAAACACCGGATGGAAAATGTATTGGCATGGCTATTAACATATTTGACGGTATTAATAATATTATAGAGAGCCAACTGGTCCAGGATAGAATTGATGAAATTACTCTTTATCTAGTCGTGACGCCGCAATTTACGGAAACAGATAAAAATGCCCTCTTGCAACGGGCCGGCGATATAATTGGTACGGATATTGCTTTTACGATTAAGACGGTTGAACGGCTCAACCGTACCAAGAATGGAAAGGTGAGGACCATTATCTGTAATGTGTGATGGATGCGTAACAAAAACACCATGACAGTTAACATCTTCAAATTCCTCATCCCCACGATCCATAGTCAGGGATTGGAATCCATCCTGTATGATAAACTACATTGACGAGCATGATTCCGGAAATAACAAAAGTGGTTGCGCTTTTTTCTTGAAGCTATGAGCCTACACTTTTGTAATTCAAGTACCTTTACAGTATTCCATAAAGAGGTTGTTTATGAATAATATCTTATTATGTTCCCAAAAAGCAGTGTTCTGTTCAGTTGTGTCGGTATTCGTCAGCCTGGTGGGGAATCCGGCGATTCTTCACGCATATACGCCGCCAATTGGTATCCCTGATCCCGGTGCTGCCTGGGAAGGCGGCCTGCATCCTATTGATACTCCGGTTCCTGCTCAGCCGGCAGGCTGGCCCAATTCTGAAGTGGAGCATTATTATTACATCGATGACAGTAATCCGAACTGTACTAACTCGAACAATAGATATGGATATCCGGCCAAGCCTCGGTGTTCTTTTGGAAACGGCACGTATCCTGCCGGTACTTATGTTGAATTTCATGGTAATCCGACAAATACAATGCAGACTACTTTCCAGTGTACGGCAACTGCGCCGTGCTGGATTATCGGCAGGGCGGACGATAGACCTGTATTTACGGGGGAGCGTAACGATGCATATCCTGGTGATGGGCGTATTATCTTGACGAATAGTTCGTATGTCTTTGTTGATGGGCTGGAGTTTGCCCATAAATATGGAGGGACTGTAAATGTAGATAATTCCGGTAGTGGAACCAGCCACCATATTGTTATCCGTAATAATTATATACATGATTTTGACTTTTTCAGTAACTCCGCAGCTATTGCCGTTGGCGGAAGGGATACCGGCAAGGTTCATGATGTAACGGTGTATAAAAACAAATGTGAAAGGCTTGGCGATGTCGATGCAAATACTGATACCGATATTCATTGTACCATATTTACGATAAGAAACGGCAATCAATATGATGCGGAATCTTATAATCTGTTCTGGTTGGAAAATGAGTCTAATGATGGCGGGGGGAGCGGAATACAGGTGAATGGTTGGCCGGGGGGGCAACCTCATTTGCATCATATTTATCTCGGCAAAAATACCGGACGGAATAATCGCCAGCGTTTGATTGGTATTAAACAGTCATCACATGTTATTGTGTCTCAAAATAGTTATATTCCAGGGCATGAAATAGCTGGGGCAGGGTATGTAAGCGAAACATTTGGGTGGGCGTTAAGTCCCGATTATGTCTGGTTTATTTTTAATACTGTGTATGAAGCCTCCGATGGCTGGCGTTCCAGTGATTCCTCCGGTGGAACGGCTGCCGACACGAGAATATATATTCTTGGCAATAAAATATATAATATTAAGCCGAATGCGTTGATGGACACTCTTGAAGCCCACAAGCCAGTCAATGAGTGGCGATATGGGCAGGGCGTACATTTTCAGAATGGGCGTGCTGAAGCCTATATTATAGACAATACCTTCTATAATATTTATGGTGGAATATTGGCTCATCTTAATGACAATCCTACTCATGTTTACGGCAATATCTTTTATAACATATATCCCGGTGATGCCTTCACCTCATATCAGAACACCGCTACAAACGGCGGGTTTTCTTTTCGGGATCAGGATTATAATTTATTCTTTGATCCAGGTGGTGATCAAAACTGGCGGTGGGGATCGACGAACTATACAACCCTGTCAAGCTGGCAATCAACAACCGGTTATGATCAGCACTCCAAACTTGCTGACCCTAAATTTGTCAATGGACCAAATCATGATTTTCGGCTGCAACCTGATTCTCCAGCCATTGACGCGAACAATTCGCCCCGTGACGTCTATGATCTGTTCCAGTCGTTGTACGGAATAAATATCCGGGTGGATTTTAATGGCATCCCCAGACCCCAGGGCAGCGGCTGGGATATGGGAGCCTTTGAATATGATGAGGGACAGAGCGGGAGTAGCGGCAGTGGTAATCAGGGTACTTTGCAGCCCCCGGCATCCTTTCAACTCGTACCGGCGGGACAATAGATTGGTGTTTCTTGGCCAAGGTTGGTCAGAAATTATTTAAGCGATATGATGAGACCTGAAAAAAAATCTCCGGATCTGCTCTACATTATGGGTCCGAGTTTTTCCGGATCAACCCTGTTGACAAACCTTCTGGCAATGCATCCCCGCATCTCCACTGTTGGCGAGTTAAAGGCCTCGGCTATTGGAGATATTGAAACTTATACATGCTCCTGTGGGACATTACTGCAAAAATGTGAATTCTGGCGGCAGGTCCGGGAAGAGATGACCAGTCGAGGGGTAGGATTTCCTTTTGAAAATCTCGGGCTCCATTTTCGGGATGATGATTTTATATGTGATCGATTACTGAGTTCGGGCTTTAAGGGATCTTTTTTCGAGAAATTAAGAAAACTCTGCCTTGGTCTTTATCGCGGGTGCCGGAGCAAATATTCCGCTATTCTTGAGAGAAATCGTATCACCATTGAGGTAATAAAACAGATTCAAGGCGGAGATATTTTTCTTGACGGTTCCAAGGACCCGAATCGTTTATATTTTTTCCTGAAATCAGGTTATTGGCGCATTAAAATATTGTATCTTATCCGTGACGGTCGTGGTTCGACAAATTCATCCATACGGCATCACAATGATGCCATGGCAAAAACGGCTACGGAATGGGTGCAGATGCACAAGGAATGCGACAGGTTGGCGACAAAGTATCACAGGGATTGCCTGACGATTCGTTATGAAGATTTTTGTCTGGATCCGGACGCACACCTGAGCAGGATATACACGTTCATTGGTCTGGATCCAGCTTCCGTCTGTACAGATTTCCTGTCGGTACCGCAACATATCCTGGGTAATTCCATGCGTCTTTCTTCAACCAGTGAAATTCGTTTGGATGAAAAGTGGAAAAAAAGTCTAACGCCTGAGAATCTTGCTGTTTTTGATCAAATCGCCGGTAAATTAAACAGATCGTATGGATATGAATAGAATGTTGTGTCTCTGGGACAGTCGTCGTAGAAGAATGTGTTGATTAAAATTAAGGCGGGTTTCACCCGCAATACAGAAGTAGGAGCCCGCCCCAGCGGGCGATCATAACCTGCCATATGTAATATACAGCTATCGCCCGCTGGGGCGGGCTCCTACAATATGCCTGAAAAATTCTTGTTTTTTATGATAGGAATTTAGGCGTAATGTGCTGATTGTCCACGGAGTTGCATCCTCTGCTGAGGTGGATTTATTCGCTCAGGTGGTTTCATGCGGCGAATGAATTTGCCCTGTAAATATCATGGCCCCTAAGTGTTTCGGTTTGATTCGACAATCAACCGATGCCGCATTAATTTCATTGCGCTTGCCGTCTTTTTTCACTCCTGATGTTTATAACATGGTCAAAAAAGAGAGTATCGTGTCTATAAAGGTAAACTTGATTACCACCAAAGCGCAGCAAAGTAGTATCAGGGATACCATCGCTCGGTATCCGCTACGGGATTTGACATAAAATTCACTTGTTGCACGGAAAGGTTCTCTATCCTTAATCTTACCAAGCGATGGTATCCCTCATTTCTGAGGATTGATGGTAATTAGAAAGGGAAATGTTCATGTACTGTAATTGCGAGGTTACATTTTCGGTATTCACTCCGACCTATAACAGAGAAAATTTACTCCCACGGGTCTTTGAGAGCCTGCAGGCACAGACATTTTGTGATTTTGAGTGGATAATCGTTGATGACGGTTCAACGGACAATACAGCTTCTCTGGTAGAACGATTCCGACAGGAATCACGCTTCCCTGTTCAATATATCCAGCAAGAGAATCAGGGGAAACATATTGCCATCAATACAGGTGTCCAGGCGGCAAAAGGATATTTTTTTGCAATAATGGATTCAGACGACTGGTATGTTGAAGATGCCTTTGAAAAATATGTAAATCATTGGGAAGCTATACCCGACGATAAAAAAGAGAAATTTCTCGGTGTTTGTGGTCTGTTCGCTTACGAATCAGGGAGTATTGTCGGCACAAAATTTCCTGAAGACATCATGGATGCGGATGATTTTGAGATGCGCTATAAGTACAAAGTAGAAGGTGATAAAATCAGTGTCATCCGCACGGAGCTCATGAAGAAATTTCCATTTCCGGATAATCTTGGAAGATTTGTTCCGGAATCAATTGTCTGGTATAAAATGGCGAGACATTACCAAACCCGTTTTGTCAATGATGTAATGGCCATTAAGGAATACCAGGCGGATGGTTTGACGGATCAAGGAAGGCTGTTGCATGCTTCAAATCCGGAAGCAGCACGTCTGGCACGTTTTGAGCTGTTGAGCGCCGGGAAAAAAATACCTGTTCAAATACTATTGAAAACGTATGCAAATTATGTCCGTTCTTCTTTTTTGGCAGGTGTTAGTGCGAGGCGACAGGTTGCAGAAGTGCCGTCAAAGAGTTTGTGGGCGTTGACCTTCCCTTTAGGTTATTGCCTGGCAGTGAGAGACCGGTTTTTATTGCGACGTTTGAGTTGAGCTAATGCCTGGCCTACAAGAAGCTCTTTGGATTCCCGCCCAACAGACTGCGGGAATGACGGAGGTGGCAGACTGCGGGAATGACGGAAAGGTCAGACTGCTGGAATGCCGGAAGGGTCAGGCTGCTGGAATGAAAGAAAGAGGAGACTGCGGGGATGCCGGATTTGAATATTTTTTACAATTCCATCATAAATAACCAGAGGAACTATTTTGGCTAAAAAAGTTTTAGTGACCGGCGCCGGTGGATTTATCGGCAGTCATCTTGTTGAATTGCTCGTTCATGAGGGGTATGACGTTCGGGCATTTGTCCACTATAATGCCAATAGTAATTGGTATAATCTTGAAAAAACATCTCAGGAGGTTCTTGATTCCATAGAGATTATGGC
>JALXCX010000127.1 GCA_026990725.1 Desulfobulbaceae bacterium | reverse complement strand
TTCTGCACAGCCTGCAAATCCGCCCAGGCAGCCTGTTTCATTTCAGGATGCTGCAGCAAAAACCGGGGATGATAAGTCACCATCACCTTCGCCTTACCGCCATGGGGATAACGGTACTGGTGGAACCGCCCCCTGAGACGGTTAATCGGTGCTTTCTTCTTGAGCAACAGACCAGCTGCCACCTCTCCAAAAATACAGATTATTTCCGGCTGCATTGCCAGGAGTTCCTGCTCAAGATGGGAAAAACATGCTCTATGTCGGTCAACAGACAAAGAATCAATATTCTTATCACGGCATTTTACACAATTTGTCACATAGACCGACTCCGTATCAAGGCCAATTGCCGCCATCATTTTCCAAAATAATTCATCTACTTCATTTGCCCAAAGCAGATCCTCCCCGGGAGCCTCAGCATTACACCAGTCACCAACCACAAAAAGCCCGGAAGCCGCCCCCCCCTGGCCCTGAACTTTAGCACTGGCAACTGAAGCGCAACGAGTACATTCGGCAATATTTTTTCCAATTATTTTGAGCTGATCCGAAACCGATTTGCCGGAAGATCCTGGTTTTACCGTCTTATTCACGGATTTTTTCTCTGATACTGCCGGAGTAGCCTGAACAGGCTTCTTTCTTATAAACAATCGGCCAAGACCTGATTTGGCCGGAT
Source organism: Desulfobulbaceae bacterium (assembly GCA_026990725.1). Taxonomy (GTDB): domain Bacteria; phylum Desulfobacterota; class Desulfobulbia; order Desulfobulbales; family Desulfobulbaceae; genus Desulfobulbus_C. The sequence goes on along the minus strand of JALXCX010000127.1, from coordinate 1,446 downwards.
AGTGGGTCAGACCCAGTTCATCATGAAAAGCCAGCAATTTGCGGGTTTCAAGAGTAATCCATGCCAGCGCTTCAGGATTAATCCGAGGTGACGTTTCCGCGTCATTATGTCGACTCATTGTCTTTTTAGGGGCTGACAATATCGTATCCAATGCTTAAATAGTAACCAGCATGGCTGGACCAAATTTTGGGTCACAGCCACAACGAACGATGAAAGTGATGCAATAGCTTGAGTTTTGAACTCCACTTTCATATAAACAAAATAAAAAATGGCAACTTTATCATTATTACCATCATCAGGAAAAATTGTACTGTTACGACAGGAGTTACCAAAATGCCAATTTACGAATACGTCTGCAAAGACTGCAAAAAACACTTTGAGGTTCTCACTACATCCTCAAAAATAACTGAAACTGTCAAATGCCCTGAATGCAAAAGCCTGGATGTTAAAAAAACCATTTCATCATCCAATTTCCGCATGGGCTCGGCCCGTCCTTCAATTCCATCAGGGGCCCTGTCGGGTTGCTCTTCAAAATCCGGTTTTTCCTGAGCGTAAAACAGCAGGGAACCCGTGAGGTTTCCTCTAAATGTCCTGCTCTCTGCTCTGACGGGGGCAGGATAAGACCGGCTCATTTTTTACCGAACTGATAGACTTCCTCATTTTTTTTAAGCAAACCGTACTTGCCTCTGCCCAACTCTTCCAGATAACCTTCATCATGTTTTAGCCGTTCAATTTCCTCGGCAAGCTGAACATTACGCTGCTGCAGCATTTGATTTTCCTGATGCAAGGCCTGTACTTCTTTTTGCAGGTTATGATAAGGCAACACCCCGCGACCGGGAGCAAAAAGGAGAAAGAGCACGCTCAAAATCACCGCTCCAAGAATGACGCGATTGAGTATCTTTTGTTCTCTCTTGTTCAAGCCCTGTTTACGCCGGTTTATCATAACAATTTTTAAAAAATATGTTTAAGATCATCTGCAGGATACTATAAAAAATTACCTGCCACAGGTTTTTACGCTCTTACTTTTGTACCCGCATTCAGATTCAAAAACGGAAAAAAGAACAACTTTCCAAGATACCTGTAAGGTATCATGTCAATATACTCAGGAAAACACAAAAATGAATCACAAACTAGAAAAATGCCTTGTCAGCAGTTGCCTGATCGGGCTACCGACCCGTTATGACGGAATATGCAAACGCAATGATAAGTGCGTCAAACACCTAAAAAATTATCATTTTATCCCGGTCTGCCCTGAACAGCTCGCCGGATTTCCCACTCCACGCCCTGCCGCTGATATTGTCGGAGGCGACGGATTTGATGTGCTCAAGGGTCAGGCTGCTGTTCTTACCATCGATGGAGCAGATGTCAGCCGCCAATTTATTGCCGGAGCAGAGGCGGTTCTGCAAATTGCCAGAATGCAGAATATTTCCCTGGCCATCCTCAAGG
>JALXCX010000126.1 GCA_026990725.1 Desulfobulbaceae bacterium | reverse complement strand
TTGATGGCTTATCAGAAAAAATGTTGTCCGGCAGTGATTGTCATTGACTTGTCAGTGTAAAACAAATAAACCGGAAAAGGAGAAATAATTTACGCCCATGATTGACCGACAACAAATAACCATAGTAACAGATTCCAGCCTGCTGGATCATGATACAGGTGGTGGGGAGCATCCTGAAGTTCCCAGGCGACTTGAGGTGATCATGGAGCAGCTTAATGCCGGACCTCTTTCCTCTGGAATTCAACGGACTCATCCAGACCCGGCAACTCGTAAGCAGTTAACAGCCTTTCATACTGAGGCGTGGCTTTTTCGTTTTGAAGAGGCTGTGCTTTCAGGCAAAACCTATATTGATCATACTGATAACCAGATAGGTTATTCCTCTTTTGAAACGGCCATGCTCTCTGCCGGAACCGGTATTACCGGAATAAATCTGCTGGAAAACAGCGAGGCCGCAGACGTTTTTTGTCTCACCCGTCCCCCTGGTCACCACGCAGAACCCAATATGCCCTTTGGCTTCTGCTTTTTCAATAATTGTGTCATAGCTGCCCGCCACTGGCAGAGCCTTGGCCGGCAGCGGATTTGTGTTTTTGATTTTGACGCTCACCATGGCAATGGTATCCAGACCGCCTTTGAAAAAGAAGCAGACTCCCTGTATATTTCCATCCATGAGCATCCCAGTTTCAGCTATCCCGGCACAGGCTGGGCTGAAGAACATGGGCAGGGGGAAGGGGCGGGGACCATTGTTAATTTGCCTGTTAATCCCGGAACTTCTGATGACCAGGTTTTGGGCCTGCTTGACGGGCCGGTGCTTGACAGTCTTGAACAGTTTGAGCCGGAGGCAATAGTTGTTGCCGCCGGTTTTGATGGACATATCGCAGATGATATGTCCGGACTTGCCTATTCCACAGGTGTCTATCGGGAATTCGCTCAACGTATCAAAGCGTGGGAACAAAGGTTTTGCCCGGGCAGACTGCTCTCCATACTCGAAGGCGGTTACGAGCTGACAGCTCTTGCTGAAAGTGTTGAAGCGTATCTGGACGGTCTATCTGGATAATTGTTAATTTTTTTACTGGCGGCCTTTAAAAAGTATTGGTTTGCCACAAGGATACTCCATGTTTGTCCATTACTATATGACAGAAAACCCGGTTACCGTCTCCGCTGACAGCACGGTCGGCAGGGCAGAAGAACTTGTCAGCCAGCATAGCTTCCGTCATTTGCCGGTAGTTGATGAGCAGATGCTCTTACAGGGGATAATCACTGATCGGGATATTCGTTCGGCCTGGCCGTCAACTATTCTGAAGCCCGAAGAACGGCAAAAGGTGTTTGAGCAGGTACGTAACCGACCGGTGAAAGAAATCATGTCTGAGGCCGAGTTTTTTCTTGTTCAAACCGCCACACTTGATGACGCGTTGCTTCTCTTTACAACCCATTCTGTTGGCGCGCTACCTGTTGTAGATGGAAGCAATCGGCTGGTTGGTATTTTTTCTGTGAGCGATATGATGCATGCCTATCGTAATCTTTTCGGTCTTGGCGAAAAAGGTTCAATGCTTGTTGCGGTTCAGGACAATGGAGAAAAGGGTTTGTTTGTAACTCTTGCCCGGGAACTTGAGCAGCATAGTATTTCCTGTACCCGCATGGTGCGAACTCCCGGCGAGCAGGGGCATGCGCCAGCGGCTGTCTATTTACGGGTGAACACCTGCAAAATGGCTCAGGTTCGGCAAATTATCGAAGAAGCAGGTTTCCATCTTTTCGCCCCAACCGGGCAACTTCCGGGAGGACCGCAGAATGCTTGAAAAACTTTTTTCACCGGAATCCGTCGCTGTCATCGGCGCATCCCGTACACCTGCCAAGGTCGGTTATGATATTGTCCACAACCTTGTGGAGAGCGGTTTTTCCGGTACTATTATTCCAGTTAACCCAGCAGGTGGTGAGCTGATGGGTCTGCCGGTCTATGAATCATTGTTGTCCTGTCCTGATCCTGTGGACCTGGTGGTTATTGTCGTTCCGGCCCGGCTTGTTTGTCAGGCCGCGCGTGATGCGGTTGCCAAAAAGGCCGGAGCCGTGGTTGTAATCAGTGCCGGCTTCAAGGAGGTTGGCGAAGAGGGTAGACAAATGGAGTG
>JALXCX010000125.1 GCA_026990725.1 Desulfobulbaceae bacterium | reverse complement strand
GAGCACATCTGAACAGTTACAGGCCACAGGTTATGCCAGCATTGTGCTTATACCTGAATAGTTACAACAAACACAAACCCTTACCCTCTGAACAAAACCATGATAACCGTCAGTTCCCTGCTCGATGCCCACTGGTACGCCAGATATAAAAAAATATCAAAGCTCAATATCCGCAGTTCCATCTATGATGTAACAGACCGCTGTAACCTGCGCTGCAAGGGATGTTTCTTTTTTTCCTCAGGTGAGCATGAAGTGGCCAGAGAGGAAACCGATATCAACAAATGGCACCGATTCATTGAAAAGGAAATGGGCCGTGGCGTGAACCTCGCCATCCTGATTGGCGGAGAACCCACACTCTGCATGGACCGGATTGAAGCCTTTTATAAGCGCCTGCCCACGTTTTGCGCAACCAACGGACTGATCAAAATTGACAGGGAACGTTTTCCCGATCTGATGGTCGGCATCTCTCTTTGGGGAAATGCTGAAGACGAAACCACTCTCAGGGGCAAAGACACCTTCAAAATATCCAGTGCCAACTATGAAGGCGACCCGCACACCTATTACCTCTACACCATCACCCCCAAACAGCTGGGCAAGACGGAAAAGATTATCCGCAACATAAAAAATATCGGAGTGAAGGTCCACATGCAGCTGCTCTCAAACGATGAAGGGGTAGACGGCTTTTCCTGGCAGCCCGAAGAACTGATCGACATTCGGGCGGAAATGGATGACATGCTCGATAAATATCCGGAAACCGTTGTCTCCTGCAAGTATTACCATGAGATCATCACCACCGGCAAAATGCTGGGCCGCCCCTTTGGCTGGATGGAATGCCCGTCAGTCACCCAGCCCATAGACAAGCGCGAACCCCGCCCCAGGCGGCTGACCAACTTTATCCGCTGGGCCTCGGACCTGCAAACCATGCACCGCTGCTGCACCTCGGAAACACGGGACTGCTCCACCTGCAAGGACGGCGCGGCCCACATGAGCTGGGTCATGGTCAACAAGCGTGATCATATCAAAACCAGCAAAGACTTACAGAACTGGATTGAAGTATATGAAATGTTTGCCAAACTCTACCAGTTCATTCCCTGGTAAACAGTTTTATGGCAGATAGAGACACGGTCATTCTCGGCTATGATGCCATCTCACCCCTGGGAAGAGATTTTGACGAGCAGTGGCAGAATGCTCTGCAGGGCCGAAGCGGCATCGGCCCCTTAACCCGTTTTGCCCTGAATAAGCAGTTTCCTGTCCGAATTGCCGGGCAGGTTCCTGACATTGATGACCTGGATTACCCCTTTCTCTCGGCCCGGCACCAGGCGGCCTGGTCCTCGCCGATTTTTAAATACGGCATGCTCAGTGTTGCCCGGGCTCTTGAACGCAGCACCATCGACATAACCCCGGAGCTTGCGCCTCGGGTTGCAATCACCTACAGCTCGGCAATTGGCGGCCTTGACGCGGTTTTAAGCGCTGACAGGCAGATGCAGAAGAACGATAAATTACCACCACCCTATACCAACCCAAACTCCTGCATCAACATGGTGGGCGGCAAGATTGCCATGCTTACGGGCGCCACAGGCCCCATACTATCCACCATTACCGCCTGCGCCACAGGATTGACATCCATGCTCACCGGCGCCATGCTTATCAGCCAGAAACGAGCCGATGTTGTTCTCTGTGGTGCTGTCGACTTTGCCCTGGTCGAGCCCATTGTTGCCGGTTTTTCCACTATGAACGGAGCCTATAACCCCAAACCCGGCCATGAAGAGGAGCCTCCTGCAAGCGCCAGCCGTCCTTTTTCCGTCAACCGGCGTGGTTTTATTATTTCAGAAGGAGCCGGGGCCATTATTCTTGCCACAAGCGGATTTGCCAAAGCCCACGGTCTGACACCACGTATCGGGCTGGCCGGCTGGTCCATGACTTCCGATGCCCATCATTTTGTGGCACCCCATCTCCCCACGGTACGCCGATGTATGGCCGAGGCCATAGCAGACGCACAGGTGGAACCATCTGATATTGCCGCAGTCAATGCCCATGCCGCCTCCACAAGAGCCGGTGACAAGATCGAGGCCGAGGCCCTGGAAGCTGTTTTCAGCAAAAAAAGCCCGCCGGTGAGTGCCAATAAATCACTCATGGG
>JALXCX010000124.1 GCA_026990725.1 Desulfobulbaceae bacterium | reverse complement strand
TCAGTCAAGGGGCAACATACGGTTAACCCTTTTGGTCAGCCGAGAAATCTTTCTCGATGCTGTTTTCCTGTGAAGTGGACCTTTGCCAGCTGTTTTCTGAATAATCGGCACGGCCTGTTTCAATGCGTCCTGAGCCTGATCTTCAGCACCTGCAACAAGCGCCTCCTCAACTTTACGAACAGCTGTTTTCATGCGGGACTTAACTATGCGGTTACGCAGACGACGCACTTTTGACTGCCGATCTCTTTTCATTGCTGACTTATGATTAGCCATGTAAAAACTCCTTATGCTATCCTGTAGCGAAAATATTTATTTTGAAACATGTCGTATAGCCAACTTCAAGACTTTTGTCAAGAATATTTACAGCCGACCTGCTGCAGCTTATGCTACTCGTCCCGAACAGCCCCGGCAAGATTAACTCCTTTTGCGTTCGTAAAATCTGCAGAATCAACCAAGGCACCTTCCAACCTGGCACCTGTAAGATCAGCACCTGAAAAATCAGCTAGATACAGATCTGCCTCCCGCAAATCAGCCTCTTTGAGATTCGCCCCATTAAACAGTGCTCCTTTTAAGTTCGCCTCGTCAAGATCAACATCCTCAAGATTTGCCCCTTGAAGGTTCGCCCGCTCAAGATCCATTTTACTCAAATTTTTTCCGGACAGATCAACACCAGCAAGGTCACAGCCAACACATCGCTCTTCGTCAAGCAGACGTTCTAAGGTCTTCTGCTGATTCATCATTGCCTGAGCTGGAGTTTCTACATCATACACCAGCCCTGCGGTTTTCTGATCTGCTGTTCTTTCTGTAATCTCCTGTGCTGGAGCCTTTTCCATTTTTGCAACGCTCTTGACAGGTTCTCTAACCGGCTGCTCTGTCTCTTCTTTTTTTACTTCCAAAACTGTTGTGGAAACCGGTGCGGCCAGTTTCTCTTTGCGAACAGGTGCTGAAACCTCCTGAACCGGAACGCTCTTGTGTACCTCAGTAACCTCAGATTCAGGCAACGGACCTTCTATCTGCTCGATCATTTTTCTTACACCCGCATTTTTCGCCAGTGTATCCTTACCTGTTCTGTCCGTAGCAACAGAATCATCCCTGATTTTTTTGACGTCGTCAGCCATTTTCTGACTTTCTTTCAGACCTGTCTTGTCATCCTCACTGCTCTTAAAAAAAGAAGTGATGGACCCCCAGAGGCCCCCCTGAGTTTCCTTCTTAACCACGGGTGCGGCCGGTTGTTTTACTTCCGCCGCCATATCGACTCCTGGGGTTACCGGCTCACGTGCTGCCTGCTCAACAGGTAATTGCTGCTTAACAGAAGCATCTGGAGGCACAACAGCATCTGCTATGGGCACAACAATTTTTGCCTGAGCTGTCGTGGTAGCGGCCCCTGTGGTATCCGCTGGCGGAGCTGGTTCTTTGCCGAAAAAAGAAGTAACTCTGCCCCAAAATCCCTGTTGCTCTGCTTTCGGCTCAGACATTTTGGCCTTTTCCCCGGCAGGCAGTCCGGATGAATGCACAACCACATTGGCGATTGGAGCCATATTCTTTGAGGAAGCCTGTTGAACCTTACCTGCTGTTCCAGCCTTGGGTCGGACTTCTGCAGGCTGAGTTATTTCAGCTGCCGCTTTTTTGGCCACTCGGCTATCATTAACAACAACATTCTGGGTATACGGTGCTTTTTTTCCACGAGATTCATCCGGGATGTACTGTGTTTCGGCAACACTGGCCAAGCCCTCATCGGCATACGATGCAGACGAAATCACCTTACCATCAAATTTTGCTCCTTTCAGATACGCCCCTTCCAACACGGCACCGGTCAGATTTGCTCCCCGCAAATCTGCACCGCCAAGATCAGCGCCTCCCAGCCTGGCGCCCTGCAAGTTGGCGTTTCGTAAATTGGCATCTGATAAATCCGTCAGCAACAATTGCGCTCCAGCCAGGTTAGCATTTTCCAGATTGGCCTCAGATAAATCAATTCTTGTCAGCACAACCCCTGCAAGATCACAGGATGGGCAGGCATTTGTTTTGATTAACTGTTGAAAATTGGCCTGGGCTTCCGGCCGTGATGAACCTACCACAGCAGCAAAACTCATGGAAGTCATGCCGATAAAAAGACTACAGGTAATTATACATGCTCGTG
>JALXCX010000123.1 GCA_026990725.1 Desulfobulbaceae bacterium | reverse complement strand
GGCCGCTCTGCCCTCCTCGCCTATATTTACCGAAAAATCATTTACATACAGGCCAATATGCCCGGCTATCACCTTGTCATCCAGCTCTTGCGCATGCTTTTTGATATAGGTGGCGCACTTATCAGGATTGCTTTGCGCCCATTTGATGCTGGTGGAGATGGCCTGGTCCACTTCATGAATCACCTTTGAGGGCAGGGTTTTACGCGCTGCAATACAGCCCAGTGGGATAGGAAGGCCGGTCTCAGTTTCCCACCACCCGCCAAGATCCTGCACGCAGCTAAGCCCGTGCTCTTGATAGGTAAACCGGCTTTCATGGATGATAACTCCGGCATCAACCTCACCTTTTGCCACAGCTTTTGGTATTTGGTCAAAACGCATAACCACGCTCTGTTTATGGTCTGGAAGAAAAAGCCTGAGCAACAGGGCCGCTGTGGTGAATTTGCCCGGAACAGCAATATTCCACCGGGCAGGATCGCTTCCGCCCGGGCGTTTGTCTGCACGAGTCACAAGTAAAGGCCCGCAACCACGTCCGAGCGCGGCACCGGCTGTGAGCATGGTATATTTATCCCCGAGATGACCAAGGGCATGAAAAGAGAGTTTGGTCACGTCAAGTTTTGCAAATCCTGCCCAGGTATTAAGCGTTTCAACATCTTCGAGCAGTGGCTCGGCAAAATGCAGGCCGGTCAAAGAAATATGGTCATGCATCAGGGCATAAAAAATAAAGGTGTCATTGGGGCAGGGAGAATAGCCGATACTGAGTTGTTTGCTCATGACCTGGCCGCCAGTACCCTGATGATGACGGCGGCTGCCTGACCGGCCCTGTTGCAGGCCTGCCGGAGCTTCCAGTTTTGCACATTTCTGTCTTCAACCAGATTACTGACGCACCGTACTTCAAGTACGGGTACAGCAAATTCCCCGCAGACCCTGACCACGGCCGCTCCTTCCATGGTTTCGCACAACCCTTCAAACGCTTTTCCCAGCATATTGCCCCTTTGTTCTGTTCCACTTACGCATTGCACGGTAACAAACCGGCCGGATTGACAGGGAATTTCTGCCTGCTTAAGCGCCCTCTCACCCCTGGCTCGTAATGCCCTGTCCAGAACAAAAGACTGCTGCAGGCCAAGATTATCAGCAGAAAAACGCTCAATTTTTGCGTGCAGACAAATACCAAGATCGCCTAAAACTTCATCTGTTGCCAGGCAGATATCCAGCAGACCCGCTGTTTGTGCGCCACCATTGTGAAGATAGGCTCCTGCAATGCCAAAATTGATTACACCGGCAATGCTTGTTCGCTCCTCTTTCCTGTCCCGCAGCCAGTCGGTCAGCCGAAGCGTTGTCTCCACCAGACCAAGTCCTGTGACCAGGCGATGGCAGTCAATACCTGCTGCGGCCTTATCAAAGGCCTTCATTTCCATTGCTGTTGCTGACAGGGCTAAATACATCTGTTTTCCCGGGCAGGGGTTGATCTTCGCTACTCTTTTATCACAGGATAAAGTAGGTTATGCTGCTTTGCAACAAACAGTGTTGTAGAAAGCGCATCTTTTTCACATCTTTTTCACTAACTACATCCTCTTTGACATGAATGACCAGTACAAACTTGCATCTTACGATTACCTGCTGCCGGAGGAGCTTATTGCTCAACACCCGGCTGCAAAACGGGATCAGTCCCGGCTGCTGGAGCTGCACTGCCCAGACAAAAGCCTGAGGCATCGGCATTTTAACGACATTACCAAACTACTGCGGCCCGATGACCTGCTGGTTGTCAACAATACCAGGGTGTTTCCGGCCAGGCTGCGCGGCCATAAAAAGACCGGTGGCAAAGTTGAAATGCTGCTGCTTCATTTTCCTGAGCCGACTGCAGACGACAACAACGGGCAAACGGCCAGGGCGTTGACCCTGATCAAAAGCTCTAAACGACCAAAGCCGGGGAGTATTTTATATTTTGGCGAGACACTTACGGCCCGCATAGAAAAACTGCGGGCAGACGGCAAGGTGGAAGTCGTCATTTCATATCCATCCGGCCATGATCTGGAGAGTCTTTTAAAGACGCTTGGCCAAATCCCTCTGCCGCCCTATATCAAAAGACCTGAAGGCAATACCGAAGAAGACGCGATGCGCTATCAGACAAAATATGCCTGTCACACAGG
>JALXCX010000122.1 GCA_026990725.1 Desulfobulbaceae bacterium | reverse complement strand
TCCTGCGAAAGAGCAGTTATTTGCTTGAGAGCTGGCATGAGTCGACACGGCCCGATTGCCTGGATCCCGCAACTATTCCCCACTGGGTCCGGCTTGAAGTAGTCGATGTGCAGAACGGGGCGTCATCTGATGATCGCGGGGTTGTAGAGTTTAAGGCTTTTTATAAAACAGGAGAGAGGTTTTCTGTTTTGTGGGAACGAAGCAGGTTTGTCAGGCAGGCCGGAAAATGGTTGTACCTTGATGGCGATATCCTCATGCACGGGGAAATAAATTCAGGAGCACCAGGAAGGAACGCATTTTGTCCTTGCGGGTCAGGGAGAAAATACAAAAAATGCTGCCTGCGAAGTAAATAGTCAGGAGGAGCACCCCTGACTATTTATGACGAGCTTCGCCGGATTTTGTTCTTTGTTTCTTTGTTTATATGAAAGTGGAGTTCAAAACTCCAGCTATTGCATCACTTTCATCGTTCGTTGTGGCTGTGACCCAAAATTTGGTCCTGCCATGCTGGTTACTGGACAGCCGCATCTGTGATTTTTTTTAATGCGCCGGTCATTTTGGCAAAAGGCTTTTCCCTGTCTGTAATGGCATGTCTGCCGGCAAGCCATGCCGGGTCGTTATAGCCAAGGGTGACAACGCCTTTGTCATCTTCCCAGACAACGACCTTAATGGGCAGGTCAATGCCAATGCTCTGATTGCTTTGCATGAGTAATGTGCCTAACTTCGGGTTGCCGAAAATCAACACTTCTGTCGGCCGCAATGTCAGCCCCTTTGTCTTGGCAGCTGCAGCGTGATTAACTCGGGCAGCAACGTTAAAACCTTTGTCTTTCACGATTTTTTCAAGTTTGTCCATGGTTTCTTTGACACTGTGGCTGCTGGTTTTTGTAATGAGTCCTTCTGCTGCGTAGACTGAAGAACTGATAAAAAACAGGCTGGCTAGAAGGATAATAATTTTTTTCATGGGTTGCTCCCTGGTAAAGAAAAAGAATGAAGGCTACCTTGAAAAATAGCCCTTTCGCCCGATTTCTGCGTCACAGCGAAAAATGAAATGCTCACATATGACTAATATGCTGTGCTTTCATCTTTCTCTGTTCCTCGGAGTCTTCGCTTACCTGAACTCGAACGAAATGTCTTATTTTTCAAGGCCGACTGAAAACTAAACTTCATTACAGATTAATGTGTTTTGATGATAATTACCAGAAGAAATAATTGTAATTATCATTATTATTGTTTTTCCTGAATTCGTATAATAAGTCCATATCCTCTACCTGGTGGTTGAAGAGAAAGTGTGCACGGTAATGCTGATAACGGCAGGAGTAAAAAGGAAACAGAAGGGAAAAAGGGGCACATTCAGATAATTGGAGGCTGCCCGAAATGTTGTTTCATTTAAAATAAAGTAGAATAGGCCTTGTGTCCCAAGGTTTCTCCTCGATTTCGTCTTATATTCCCGTATTTCCCTGATTTTCTTGAGGAAATATTGTTGCTTTTTTGAAGCCGATTTTGTGTTTGTTGTTGCTGGCTAGGCCCGGATTCAAGCGATTTGGTTACTCCTTTTGATTGCTTAAATGCTGGAGAGGTTTTTAATAATAAATTCTATTTTAGTGCAGATGTATACTCTGGCGCGGGTGTCAAGATATACGACGATGCGCTATGGCGAGTAAATAGCAATGGCAGTACGACGGTTCAATATTCTTGCTGTCCACCTCCCCAATCCATTCATTCTGATGCGGAGATAGAATTTTTGACTGCAAATAATGATTTTCTATTTTTCCAAGGTGATGGAGTGCTTGGCGGTTCTGACGCTAGACAAGAATTGTTTATTATGGACAAAGATGAACGAATTCGCATAATTGATATTTATCCAGGTCGCGTCACTTCAGTCCCTCAAGATCTTCATATTCGAAATGATCAATCGTTGCTGTTTGTGACCGATGGTAACTTAGCCCCGGGTGTTGGTTTGTATTTGCTTAAGTGTCCACAATAGAAGTACCTCCGGGGACGCTGATAGATAATAAATTTGTCCGTTTTCCCTACTACATGGTGGTGAAGAGAAAGTGCACGGTAATGCTGATAAAGGCAGGCGCAGTAGGAGAACAGGGACACCCTTCAGATAATTTGAGGCGGTCCCAAAATGATGTTTCATTTGAAAA
>JALXCX010000121.1 GCA_026990725.1 Desulfobulbaceae bacterium | reverse complement strand
AATTACTTACTCAACGAACAGAAGTGTTACCGTTTGGTAGCACCAGGTAGGCGGGAATTTGTTACCGCAGGGTAACGATATTTTTGTTGATCATGGTAATTCACTGTAAATTCGTTACTTGTTTTATGGAACAAGTTTTGCAACGAAATTAAGGAGTATCGTCAATAATTATTGTCTCTGTGAACGTAGGGAGGGCTTCGTGCAACAAGAGTACAAATCAAAATCTTATTCCCATGTGGTAAAAATCATCCTGATTCTTGCCGTGGTCGTCGGTGTTGGCGTCGCTGTGCGGGCCATGGTGCTGCCTGATACGTTTGGTGAGTTTGGTCATTACCGAGGGAGTGCTGTTCAGGATGAGATAAACCGCCCGATTCGCAACGGAACAAATGCCTCTTGTCTGGCCTGTCATCCCTATATCCGGCAAATGCACCTGGCCGGAGTACATCACACAGTTTCCTGTGAGTTCTGCCATGGACCGGTTGCTGATCATGTGACAGATGGCAAGGTGACAGCAAAATTGCCGAAAAAAGAAGGTAAGGACATTAAGAAACTTTGCCTGCGCTGCCATAACCAGATAATCAGGGCTCGCCCGAAAGAGTCAATAAAAATGATTTCCATGCCCCAGCATCTTGAAGAGAAACATGTCAGAATAGATCATAACTGTAATCAATGTCATAATGTCCATGCTCCGCTGATGTGGGTGAACGAGGCAAAAGCCATGGTCGGTGCAGGGGAGGGAAGTAAATGATGATGGATGTTATTGAAAAGGAAATCTCCCAGGATCGCCGCGCGTTTATCAAGAAGGTGCTTGGTGGTACCATAGCCGGTTCGTTGCTGCTGGTTATTCCCGCCGGTGCCATGGATTTATCTGATATACCGGAACAGATACCGGGGATGCGTGATGAAAAAGGGACGTTTATCAGTCCTAAAAGAAGATTTGCTTTTATTGTTGATATAACCAGATGTATCGGCTGTGGTTCCTGTTGTGTGGCAGATAAAAATGAATACCAGGTTCCTGACGGCATGTACAGAACCTGGGTTGAGCGTTACATCATAGATGATCAGGATAATGTTTTTGTGGACAGCCCCAATGGCGGCCTTGACGGCTATCAGGAGCCGAGAAAAGATATAGAACATCCTGTTCGCGATACATTTTTTGTACCTAAACTCTGTAATATGTGTGAGCACCCATCCTGCGTGCAGGTCTGCCCTGTTGGTGCTACCTATCAGACAGATGACGGGTTTGTGCTGATTGATGCCAAACGCTGTGTCGCGTGCGGTTACTGTGTTCAGGCCTGTCCTTATTCTGTTCGTTTTATCAATCCCAAAACAAAGACGGCCGACAAATGTACCTGGTGTTATCACCGGGTCCGAAAAGGTCTTCTGCCTGCCTGTGTCAATGTCTGCCCTGTACAGGCAAGAAAATTTGGCGATTTGAATGATAAAGAATCTGAAGTGTATAAAATTCTGCACCAGCCGCATGTTGTTTCGGTTCTCAAACCGGACATGGGCAATAAACCTGCGCTCCATTATGTGGGCTTACGAAGGGAGGTGGTCTGATGGGTCCTGAACATGGCGTTGCAGTGGCAACTGCCCTGACAAATTACGTTTTTCCCAATGATCTCCATGTGCACTGGAGCCTGATGATTGTCCTGTACCCTTACATCACGGGTATTGTTGCCGGGGCATTTATTGTGTCATCGCTCTACCACGTTTTTGGTATTCAATCGCTTAAGCCTGTTTCCAGGTATGCGCTCGTCTTTGCTTTGGCTTTTGTGGCCTTTGCAACAGTGCCGCTTCTTAATCATCTCGGGCATCCTGAACGGGCAATGAATATGATGCTCACCCCAAATCCGACCTCTGCCATGGCTGGATTTGGTTATATCTATTCAGCGTATACAGTTGTCCTTATTCTGGAGATTCTCTTTATCTATCGACCTACGCTTGTGGCATTAAGGAAGACCGCCACAGGCAAAATGAAAACGCTTTACACCATTCTCACCATTGGTAGCGACAATGTTTCTGAAAAGTCATTAAAATTTGATCATAAGATTATTGCTTTTCTGGCAGCTATAGGTATTCCCATGGCCTGTACCCTGCATGGTTATGTCGGATTTATTTTTGGTGGTGTGAAAGCAAACCCGATGTGGGCCACCCCGCTCATGCCTGTGATTTTTTTGCTTTCTGCAAGTGTATCCGGTATTGCCGGTATTATTTTATCCTATGTCTTGATCAAAACATTTACCGGTAAGTTTATTGATATGGACTGTGTCAGGACGCTTATCAAATTCCTCTGGGGCTGTTTCATTCTCGATTTTGTTTTTGAGATGCTTGAACTTTTTTCCCATGCCTACATGGCAACTCATCACTGGGAAGCTCTGCGTGATCTCTATTTTGGCCCGCTTTATCATTCTTTCTGGATAGCTCAGGTAGGAATTTTTTCTTTAATTCCATTTGTCGGGCTTGGCATTTTATCTCTGATCAGGCTGCCGGACATTCTCGTGAAGATATTTGGTTCCCTTTTCTCTTTTATGATTCTTATACAGGTTATTCTCATGCGTTGGAATGTTGTCATCGGCGGGCAGCTGATGTCCAAGAGTGAGCGTGGCCACGCTGTGTTTCATCCATTATGGTTTGAGAAAGAGGGAATCCTGGTCTCGATAATTATTATGATTTTGCCCATCGTTTTTCTCTTTTTGCTCAGCAAAGTGTTTCCTTTCTGGCTTGATGACGATCCGGCAGTTCAAAAGCAGTCAGCATGAACGTATAGAACAAAGGTTTGCTGCGCAGATAACAGCAATAGAACCGTCTAACCAGCATGGCTGGACCTGATTCTGATTGGCCAGCTACAACGAACTTTGAAAGTCCGTAGCTGCGGCATGGCAAATCAGGAGTCAGTGGCGACTTTCATATAAAAAACAATACAAAATGAAAGGAGGGTACGGCACACTAAAGAGAGAGAGGTGATAGTGCAGCTAAGTATGTCTGCAGATACTTCAGGAATTGAATCACCTGTTGGTAACAGGAAAGAATTTCATATCAGGAGGAAACTGAATGAAACATTGGAAAAAAATATTTTGTATTGCAGTCGTAGGGCTGTTTGCTGCGGGTTCGGCCTTTGCCACCACTGAGCAGTCAAAAAATACCCAGGACGAGGCGAACAAAGCGCGTAATGTTAAATGTATTAACTGTCATCTGAAAGAGAATACATCGCTTGTCAAGCAATGGCAGCATTCGCCCCACGCCGCTGCCCAGGACGGCCAGATTGGTTGTTATAACTGCCATGCTGCAAATAAAGGTGAGGAAATTGGCTACGAGCATGAAGGCGCGTTTATTAAAACCATTCTTTCTCCCATGGACTGTAATTACTGCCATGAGCGTGAAGTAAAAGAGATGGTTAATTCGCATCATGCCACGGCCGGTGAGATCATGGCCTCTCTTGATAACGTGATCGGTGAAGTTATCTGTTCCATGCCGGGAACCAAAGCTGATGCGGTTAACGGTTGCTGGCAATGTCATGGCGGTATTATCACGGTAGAAAAAGATAAAGACGGCAAACCGTTAAAACGGGCAAGCGGAGCTGTTATGATCGACCCTATGACCTGGCCGAACACCGGTATTGGCCGCTTGAATCCTGACGGTTCCAAAGGTTCCTGTATGGCCTGTCATTCTAAACATTCCTTCCGTTCTTCTGTTTCCCGTCAGCCGGAAAACTGTGGAAAATGTCATCTTGGCCCGGATCATCCTCAAAAAGAGATCTATGAGGAGTCCAAACATGGTATTGCCTATTACTCTGCGATTCGTGAAGGCGGGGCTAATGGTATGAATATCCTGAAAAATGGCACCTGGGTTCTTGGTAAGGATTATTATACAGCACCAACCTGTTCAACCTGTCATATGGGATCTTATGTCAAACTTGACGGTGGTGTTGCCCAGAATACGCATAATGTTGGTGACCGTATTTCCTGGACACTTCGTCCGAAGATTTCCGTAAAACTTAACCGGGCTATTTTTGCCGACGGGACTGTTGCAGATATTCCCGGCGATATACCTCCGCAGGTCGGGCAGAAGGCTACTTATAAAACTTTTATTGTAAAAGACGGTAAGTTTAAAAAGGTTACCGCGCAAAAACAGGTTGTTAAGGTGTTGTCCTGGGAAGACAGGCGGAATAACATGAAGGGCGCCTGTAAATCCTGTCACGGTATGCAGCAGGTTGAAAGTTTTTACAAACAGTTTGATTCACTGGTTGTTACCTACAATGAAAAATTTGCCAAGCCTACTCAGAAGCTTTATGGAATGGCCAAAAAGGATGGGCTGGTAAAAGGATCTCCTTTCCATTCGTCACTTGGCTGGACCTGGTTTGAAATCTGGCATCATGAGGGTCGGAGAACCCGGCACGGTGCTGCAATGGGTGGGCCTGATTACACACATTGGCATGGACTCTATGAAGTTGCCCGGCATTTTTACTATGAGTTTATTCCTGAGCTCATGAAACTGGCTAAGGAGCACAACATGACAGCCAAGTATGAAAAAGCTGTTAATGAAATTCTTGCCAAGCCCGAGCATCAATGGTACCAGAAAGGTTTTGGTGAAGACACCATGAAGGCTATCAAGACCGAGCAGGCAGAGCGTTACGGAAATAAAGAATAAAACGTCCTGTCTTGAGCAGCATTTCGCCCCGGTTTCCGTCAGGGAACCGGGGCGTTCTTTTCTTTGGAGAAATATTATGGGTTGTGTTGGAGTAAAGCGTATGAAAATACTGGCCGGAGCCGTGGCGACTTTTGTTGTTTTGTGTCTGGTGGTCTGTCCGGCAATGGGGAGTAAACAGAAAAAAACAGATTTGGTTGAGCAGGTTGTTGCCCTGAATCTTGGTATGAATGGCTATGTCATCGGCCAAAAACTCACTGTTGACCAGAAAAGAATTGGCGAGAAAAACACGGAGCCTGGTGCCTATGAGGGCACCTATAAATTTGGTGATAACAATGTGATTGTGGTTGTTGATAAAGAAACAGACCGGGTTCTTGCTCTGTACAGGCAGAAAAAAGATGCGGATAAATCACAACTCAAGGCCATGGTTGTCGAGTTAATGGATACTTTCGGTGAGCCAACAGTTCTGGCACACGATAAAATTCTTTATTGGGCTTTTAATAAATATGGCGCGGTTTCAGAAGATGATTTTAATAAGGCTAAAAAAGTCAACCAGACTCCGAATCTTGGTATTATTGCCACTGTAAAATTGAATTCTGATTTTGAAATTACTCCTGATGCAAAGGGAGATGATAAAAAAGAAGAGCAGCCAAAACTCAGCAAGGGAACTGTTTATTATATTATAACTTCTGACCTGCTGGTTCAACAGTTTATGAAAGGTCACAAGGAGCAGTGATATTGATGATTATGCCTCTTTAATTCCCCTGTTTGACTTTTTTTAAACACTCGGCTATATTTTACAAGTTTGAGTTGGGCTGCTGTCTTCCGAGAACGGAATGAGA
This sequence comes from Desulfobulbaceae bacterium, assembly GCA_026990725.1. Classification (GTDB taxonomy): domain Bacteria; phylum Desulfobacterota; class Desulfobulbia; order Desulfobulbales; family Desulfobulbaceae; genus Desulfobulbus_C. Next base: position 1,920 of record JALXCX010000121.1, on the reverse strand, counting down.
ACAGCCTTTTCTTTTGTAATTTCCTAATTCAGGAGTTTTTCATGGCCAGTGTGGTGGTTGTTGGAACCCAGTGGGGTGACGAAGGCAAGGGGAAGATTGTTGATCTGCTGACAAATTATGCAGACTGTATAGTCAGATTTCAGGGCGGCAACAACGCCGGCCATACGTTGGTGGTGAATGGAAAGAAATATGTGTTCCACATAATCCCTTCCGGCATCTTATACGAAGATAAAACCTGTATGATTGGTAATGGCGTGATTATCGATCCTGGTGTGCTGCTCACTGAAATGGATGAGCTGAACGGTAAAGGGCTTCCGGTTACTCCCGGCCGCCTGATGATCAGTGAAAATGCTCATCTTATTATGCCGTACCATCAGATGCTTGACCATGCCCGTGAGGCGGCGTTGTCCAAAGGCAAAAAAATAGGCACAACCGGGCGGGGAATCGGCCCCTGTTACATGGATAAGGTTGGGCGTGTGGGTATCAAAGCCGGTGACCTTCTGGATCGCGCCCAGTTTCTTGATAAACTTCAGGCCAATGTCGAAGAAAAAAACTTTTATCTAACCAAACAGTATGGAGCTGAAGCTGCTTCTTTTGAGACGATCAAAGCACAGTTTGAGGGGTTTGCAGAAAAACTGGGTCCGTTTATCGGCAATGTTTCCATGGAGCTTGACAAGGCCAGAAAAGGCGGCAGAAATATTTTGTTTGAAGGCGCTCAGGGAACCCAGCTTGATATAGATCATGGCACATATCCCTTTGTGACCTCTTCAAATACTATTTCCGGTAATGCCTGTATTGGCTCTGGTTTTGGTCCGGCCCATATTGACGAGGTTATCGGCATTCTCAAGGCCTATACAACCCGGGTGGGTGAAGGCCCGTTTCCAACAGAGCTCCCAGAGGGCGATAAGGTTGGGGACGAACTGCAGAGCAAGGGCGGTGAGTTTGGCGCAACAACGGGGAGGCGTCGTCGTTGTGGCTGGCTTGATATGGTCGTGGCCAATGATGCTGTACGATTAAACGGCTTGACAGGTCTTGCCATTACAAAACTTGATGTGTTGTCCGGACAGCCAAAATTGCTTATTGGCCGTAAGTACACTGTTGAAAATGAGGGCTTTGATTGTATGCCCTGCAATATTCGTAAAACAGCACTTGCTAAGCCGGTATACGAAGAAGTTGAGGGCTGGAAGGAAGATATTACAAAAGTTCGTGACTTTGCCGATCTGCCACAGAAGGCACGGGATTATGTCAAACGTATAGAAGATATTTCCGGTATAGCACCTGTTATTGTCTCTGTTGGGCCTGATCGTGAGGAAACTCTGATGCTTCGTAATCCTTTTGAAAAATGAACTTGCCTGCAGGTAAGACTGTGCTTACTGATGTAATTACATTATAGAATTATTCTGAGCCCATTGCTGGTAAACATTTTCAGCCTGTGAGGCAGCAATGGCTCAATGAGAGATCAATTTTTCAGTACCTGTTTGGTCGTTAATCAAACAGGTACTCCCTATTTTTACAGGAGGCCTTTTTATGGCTCGAATTACTGTTGAAGATTGTCTGGCCAAGGTTGGCGATGATAACCGTTTTGCCCTGGTACACCTCGCTGTTGAACGTATACGGCAGCACAGAAAGGGTGAGCCTTTTCTGGTTGAAGGAAAGAACAAGGAAATTGTCATGACTCTTCGTGAAATAGCTGCAGGTTCAGTTGATTTTGATAATGTTTTGGACCTGCCCGGCAAACGTCGTGCGGAAGAAGAAGCAGCCCGTGCAGAGCTGGTTGAAGCAGAAACAGAACAGGAACAGATCTAGATCGGGTATCAGGGAACATGACGAGCAGTAAATGTTATTACGAGATTCTTCAGGTTTCTCGAGACGCCAACGGCGATGTTATTAAAAAATCATACCGTAAACTGGCGATGAAGT
>JALXCX010000120.1 GCA_026990725.1 Desulfobulbaceae bacterium | reverse complement strand
GGGTTTATATGGTGCCAAACAGCAAGGAGGAAACTCTGAAAGAACTGACCCCGGCCCGGGTAACCGGCACCCTGGATGTTCCGGTGGGGCGTCTGCGGAAAATGAATCTTGGTCCGCAATATCTGAGCGCTTTCAGCGTGGGTGACCAACTCCTCTGGGGTGCCGCCGAACCGGTGCGCAGAATGCTCATGATTGTGCTTGAACATATTGGCTAAAGATAACGATTTCCCCGGTTCTCTGGCGTTCATCCGGGAACCAGGATTTTTTTAAAAAGTTACCACAGGCTCCTGATATGCCAACCGTTGCTGAGAGCTCTCAAAACGTGTTGTGGCTGGCCCATTTGAGCCAGCCATGCTGGTTAGACGATTTCTAAAGGGTCTCCGGCATTTGTCTTTTTCTTTTTTCCTTTTTTTCTGTTTGCGGGTTTCTTCTTCCAGAGTCCCCCTTCGCTGAAACAGTCCCATCCCCAACGGAGCCAGCGCAGCAGAGCCATGGCAAGCCATAAGGCCCAGAGGAGCATGCTTATGCGATAGGCAAGAAGAGGGACAGAGATTACCTGAACACTTGGCAGCAGAGCCTCTGTTCGATCCTGATACCAGCGCAAGGTATGATGTGCTGAACCGTTTCCGCCAATCTGCATATCCGGATGGCCCAGCAGCCCCTGTTGAATTGCAAAGAACAGGCAGCCCAGTGCTGCCAGGGTGAGCAAAACAAGGAAAATCTGAACCATATTAAAGAGCGCGGGTTTTGCGCCAGCCAGATTCTGTTGTTTTCTTAAGCCAAGTAAGAGCAGCCAGCCAACCACGACCGCGGCGAGCGGTACCGGTATCTGACTCAGTCCGAGGCTCAGGAGCAGCCACTGGAGTGTTGAAAGCGGAGTGAAACGTATACGGCCCAGAATAAATGCCAGAAGAAGTAATACCAGTAATTCGCCCCAGAAAAGCACGGCCGGGCCAATGCGCGGACCACCGGTTAAGAGAATCCAGCGGGAAGAGGGGACGAGCATTTCTATTGAGGTGTTCACGCTGGTTATGCCAAGATTAACGGGTTGAGGAACAAAATTTTTATCAATACCGTGCCTGCTGCGCCAGCCGATTTCTATCTGCTGTTTACCGGGCCGGACAGGAATGATCAGTTTTCCTTTTTCAAACTGCAGAGGGACTTCTTTCTTGTCTATCAGGGTTTTCTGCAGATCAATATCAGCAGGCAGGGTGATGGTGTGTTGCAGGCCCCGGCTGGCGGTAAGAGCAAAAGATAACGTGTTTTCTGTGGCATGAAGTCCGGGGCGCACAGAGAGATGGCTGCGGTTGATGGTCATGACCGGCCCTTCAACACCCTTTGGCCGGCTGATGTCGAGCTGCAGAGACTCACCGGGGTAGGGATGAAACTCTGGAAAGCGTTTGCCTGCGGGATTGGTCTGGTTGATTTCGGGGATTCCGGAAAAATCAACATGCCATATCGGGCTGACATCAAGAAACCATTTTTCAGTCCAGGAGGATGTTTGTTCGGCATGTAGAGTGAATTGGTCTACCGGTGTCATGGAAGAGGTGTAACGGAGGATATTCTGCTCCGGTCCCATGTTGATTCGTATATGCCTGTCATGGACCTGAAGGGATTCGGTTGTTACCTGTTCTCCGTGAAGAAGTGGAATATCCAGAGCAATAACCGTTTCAGGACTACGGCGGATAACATTGGTTGTCACACTCCATTTTAGCCCTAAATGCAGGGTTCGTTCAAGCTGAACAAAGGGCTCGATGTGTACGCTGTCGCTTTCTGTCTCGTTTTTTTGGCTGGTTTTAGGTGTTTTAGTAATCCTGTGGAGCGTAATCTGTTTTTCAAGCAGGCCGTTTTTTCTCAGGCCGTTCAATGTCCAGTTTTTGAGTCGTGACTGCCCTTTTTCCGGCAGGAGCGGAAAAGAAAAAGAGAGATCGTTGTGTCCGTTCAGTTGTTTTGTCAGTTGCACTGTATGACTGCCCGGCGCAATGCGGATAATTGAGTTGCCTTTTTCATCCAGCCTGAGAACTGGAGCAGGCTGGCCATCAAGATAAATAGTATCAAAAAAACGGTTAGCTCCAGGCAACGCCACAGCACTTTGCTTTTGAGCATCAAGGTTCAGCTCTAGTCGCAGGACTTCCTTGTCGGCGCTTATGTTACAGGAGTTAATGATGGCACAATGACTGCCGCATTTTGGCGGGGCAAGAAGCCTGTTCTGTAATTCCTGCAGGAGCTCGGCTGATGGCATTTCTGCCCGAAGGCTGGCTGGAGTTATCCCGCCGGTGCCAAGGCAGACAAGACAGAACAGACATATTTTGGTTGCCCGGGCCAGGGTGTTTATCTTTATGCCGGTTGAGCCAAGACAGCGACGCAGGAATCCGCCAAGAAGCAGGGTGAGCAGGAGGACCCGGACAAAGGCGAGAATCGTGTTAACCCTTGGAGAGAGAAGGTACAAAGACAGTTGCTGGTCAGGCGTTACCGGGCCATTCCAGTGGAGCTGGATGGTTTTCCATTTCCATTCCGGGAGTCCCGGTCCGGTTTGAATCATGTCCTGGGGATCGACCTGGAGTGTTTTGTTTTTTTGTGTGTATGGTTGTGGCATAGATCTGACGGAGCCGCCATATCTTTTTGTCTTTATACCACTTGATGCGACGACGGATTCATCCATTACCGCCTTCTCTGCCAAAATATCGTTTTGAGCAGACCGTGAAACAGGTAATTGGTCAAAATCCTGGGTAATTCTGTAATATTTACCATGTTCCAGCTGGGGGTAAAGTCCGATCCGGATTTCATTTATCATATAGGGCACAGAAGTAACCACAAGAGCAATCAGGACGATTAAACCGCCTATGCGGCAGAAGCGCTCTCCTGATCGGGCAGTAATCATTTTCTGTATCCCGAGCAGGACCAGCAGGGGAAGCCAGAGAAGTTTAGGTACGCCGGGTTGGTGATACGAGAGAACAAGAGTGATAAAAGCAACCATGCCCCAACCCAGGCCAAGTATTCGTGCTGTGGCCAGCGCAATCATCATAACCAGAAAAAGATCAAGCAGCGTCCACCTGTTAAGCCAGGTAGAGACTTTGTCTATGCCGGTTGCTGTAAACAGTTTCCAGCCGGGTGGAAGCTGGAGTTCTGCTGAAAGTTGTTGAAAAGTGTGGCTCCAGCCAAGTGCGGGAATGGTTACTTTGCCCAGTGAAACCGGTACATCTATCCGTGATTCAGCCTGAAGGTCAAGTCGGCCCTGTCGCACCTCCACGCCTGATTCTTCAGAGTCCTTGAGTCGTGTTATGAGGCTGGGCACACCCTGAGCTTCAACTTTACCAAGGGATTGTGAGGAGGCAACATTTAAGCGCCAGCCTTTGGTCATTGTGCCGGTGATGGCATCTGAGGCAGTGAAGCCTGTGCCCTGTTCATCCAGCCATATTGTCCGATGAAGAGTGAGCCGGTTGAGTGAAGGATGTGGATTACCGCGGTTTTTTTCAACAAGGGTCATGCTTTCCCCTGTTTTAATTAGATAAGCGGGCAGGGTAGTCCACTCTTTAGGAAGAGAGGTTCGGGACGGATCAACTGAACGCACTCCGGTAATGTCAATCTGGCGGAGTTTTGGATCTGCTGCAAAGACCCATATCTCCTCATCCGGCCAGACTCCGTCAATGGTACCCATGGTCAATTGCTCAGGTGGCTTGGCGGTCGTGTTTCTCAGGGTGAGACGCAGCTGCCACTGGCCGGGACGAACCTGCAGCCTGAGTCTGCCGGATTTGTCCAGGCGTACTGGCAAGGGGGACTGCACCTCAAGGGGAACAAAGAGTCGGCCCGTGGTCAGCCCTAAAGTAATTTGCCGCGGCTTACCCGATACTGTAAGCAAAATATGGAGTTGTTCGGTCAGGGGGACACCGTCTTGTACCTGTCGAAAGACCTGAACATTGAGACTTGCCTGGTCTGCAGGTATTTTTGAGGTTTTATGCTGGAGCCAGAGCTTACCCGCGGAGTCAAGCTGCAGATTTGCGATTTTTTTATTTAAGACTGTCAGGTCAACTAATCCAGTTTCCGGCGGGATCAGTATATTTTCCGGGATTTCGTTCCAGCGAAATTTTCCGGTAACTGTATGAGATCCGGGCTCAAGCCAGACAGCAGGACTGAGGTTCTGCTTGCTGAGTAGAATGTTTTTGCCATCCACCTGAACGTGCTCCGGCCAGAAGGGGCTGTTTCCCGGCAAAGGCACCAGACTTCTTGTTTCAATACGCCATTGTTGGGAGAAACGCGCTCCATCTGTCTGCACATCTATGTTCAGGCGCGAGGGCCAGGTACAGTATTTTTTGCCGCCTGAGGCCGTGAGCAAGGTACAGGTTTTTTCCTGCTGTTCATGCAATACCCAGGGGACCCATTGTTGCAGATCCTGAGGTATTGCAATTTTTTCAGCTCTGGCTGCATTAACAAACCCAACAGTGAGCAGCAGGGCGCAAAGGAGCAGTATTTTTTTATTTGCGGGAAAGTCTCTATAATGCATAGCGTATCCATCAGAAAGTTAAAAAAGGATGCAGATTTGTTTAGTATAACGGGGAAGTGAAGGTCTTGCAAACAAGGGCGCTTTATTCTGAGAGTAGTGCCCTGCGACAGGGTAGTTTCGGGAACATCTATAATAAGTAAAATCAAGTGGAAAACGGAGATTTCCTGTTACCCCTACCGTGAACCCTGAATCACGGAGTTCGATCCAGTAGTGGGCCAATTGTTCCGAAAAGGGAAACTTCTTATTTTTTTACTCCTATCCTCGCTCTCATAAAAACTCCGTTGCAACGCTTTTCACCGTTTTTCCTTTCTTGTTCCCTGAAAAGTAGATATTATTTTCTTGTAGAAATATGACGAGACCTGTTAATCTGCTCGCAATTTCTTAACATACGATCCGGCCTTTTTATTTATTGCCAGGGCAATTATTCATCCGAGGGTTTAAAAATGATAAACAAACATGTTCTATCGGTAACCCTGTTTTTTTTAATTCTGATTGCATTTACCTCCGCCATCGCCGGAACCGTATCGTATCAATACGACGGTTTAAACCGTCTTGTCCGCATGGCGCAACTGGACGGTACCGTGGTTGTTTATACTTACGATGATGTGGGTAATCGTACCTCGAAGGCTGTATCATTATTAGATAGCGATGGCGATGGATTACCCGACAGTATTGAAAATAGTTTTTGTACTGATCCCAATGATGCCGATACCGACGACGACGGTATTTCGGACGGCAACGAGGACACAAATCATAATGGTGTATGGGACACGAACGAGACCAATCCATGCGCTATTGATACGGATGGTGACGGCATCCAGGATGGGACTGAAACAGGTGTCAGCGAACCGGTGCCGGATCCGGATGGGGCGGGTCCACTTCTGGGGACCGATACGGCAGTATTTCAACCGGACCTTGATCCGACGACTACGACCAACCCGCTGCTTGGAGATACCGATGGCGATGGTCTAACCGATGGCATGGAAGATTCCAATTTTAATGGAAAGATCGATGCGGGAGAATATGATCCGAGGCTGCATGCGCCGTATATTGCAAAAATTAGCCCACAGTTGGGGCCGCCTGGCACTGAAATTTCGATTATCGGGACACATTTCTTAAACAGCCAGGGGAGTAGTCAAGTCATCTTTTTTGATCAGGTGAATGCCAGTGATATTACTTTATGGAGTAATACAAAGATAAAGTGCCTCGTTCCCGATGGTGCACAAATTGGCTGCCTGAGCGTGAAGACTATTGGAGGTCCGAGCAACTGCAAGTCTTTTGGAAAAGACAGTCATGTTCTTTTACCGCCAATTTATTACCTGTTGCTGGATAATTAAATTTCACTTTCATATAACATACTGAAATTTCTCCAAGGAGAGTTCAAACATGTTTAAAAACATTTTTTTGTTTATTCTGTTTTTCGTTATTTTTGCAATAGCGGTGCCTCCGGTTTCTGCTGAAGTGTCGCATAGCCTTCCTTGTGTGTACAGGATTGAGGTCGATAATAACGCCAATACAAGACTCGATCAAGCCCGTATAGGCAGGTTTAACAACACTTACTGGCGGGTGTGGGCGGAATTCGATATTAGTTCACTCTCCGGTAAATTGGTTGGTGATGTAGGTTTTCGTGTTTTTAACGAATGGTTAGGCACACGAATTACTTCTTTGAGATACAGTCAGAATCAACCTTCCAACAGCACGGGGGGTGTATTAAACAGTCAGCACACGTTTCCCTATAAATATCAAGGCTTTGACTGGACTATCAATGCTCTTGGCAAGTGGACTCCGGAGCCACCCGATTTTTTCAGGCCGGGTGTTGCAAACTGGAATACCTGGAGACGTGGAAACGGTAACTCCATCCTGGAGGATCTTCAGGAACATATAGATAGTGGTAAACAATGGTTTGCAGTAGAATTTGATTATTTTGGAAGCGGTAAAAGAGCAAACTTACGTTTTTCGTCTGATTTTAGTAACCCGGCAGCAATTGTCTTACAAGTGGTTGAGGTCACAGAACCTCCTGTAAAAGGACAAAACTTCGGAAAGACCGATGGATCCAAGAAAACAGACCCAGCCGTCGGCGAGCCCATTAATATGGCCACGGGTAACGAGTATCACAAAGATAAAGATCTGGCCCTGCCGGGAGCGGGTCTGCCCATGCAGTTTACCCGCCATTACAACAGTCAGAGCGAAGAAAGCGGTCCGCTGGGTTATGGCTGGACCAGTACTTTTTCTGATACGATTACCGTAGAGACTACCCGAATCATCCATCGCGGAGCGGACGGCAAATTGACCCATTATGTAGCTGACGGGTCAGGGCGGTTTGTTACAGAGACGGATCATTTAAGAGTTTTTGAAGCGGTCCAGGATGGTTACCAGCTAACCCAGCCGGATGGGCGGGTGTTTTTATTTAATACTGCAGGCCGCCTGACCCTGATTACCGACCGAAACGGCAACACCCAGACACTGGGATACGATGATGATAAGCTTAGTTACGTTGAAGATAATTTCGGCCGCCGGTTTGATTTTGTTTACGATATCGTCACGGGCCGCTTGACTGCAATGACCACCCCGGTGGGACGATTCAGCTACGAGGTGGACGTTAATGAAAACCTGATCCGGGTCACCCATCCGGATATGACTTATAAGCGTTATCATTATACCGATCCAAACGATCTCCATAACCTGACCGAAATCATCAATGAAGAAAACATTCAGTTCATCACGGTTACCTATGATGATCAGGACCGGGCAACCTCCGTGGAATTTCCCGACGGAATGCACCGTATTCAAGCGGAATACCTGGAAAGCGGCCCCCCTGTGGCCACTGATTCTCTGGGAGAGAGCACAACGTTTGATATCACCGTGGACCATGGGATTGCGCGGGTAGGGAGTACGTCGGGAACGGGGTGCGGAAC
>JALXCX010000119.1 GCA_026990725.1 Desulfobulbaceae bacterium | reverse complement strand
CTTATCTTTGAGCGGGGAAAAACAATTGAAGAGCGCTCTGTTGATGTGGAGCATTTTATAACAGAGCGCAGGCTCAACCCGGAGTCCAACATCCAGTTTGGCGAGGGTGGTGCAGGCTCCTACTCGGACGGCAAGTTATTTTCCCGCCGCAACAACAACAGCGGCCCAACTGCCCAGGTGCTGAAAACCTTTGTCCGCTTCGGGGCACCACAAGAGATCCAATATATCAGCAAGCCCCACTTGGGCACAGATGTTTTATGTACCCTTGTCCGTAATATTCGCCGGTATATTCTTGAGCAGGGGGGTGAGATTTTTTTTAACGCCAAATTGACCGACCTGTTACTGACAAAAGGCAGGGCCAGAGGCGTTGTCATTAATGATGAGCAGGAGTATTTTTCTTCCTCAATCTTTCTTGCTCTTGGTCATTCGGCCAGAGATACCTTTGCCATGCTGCATAATAAAGGCGTGGCCATTGAAAAGCGGAGAATATCCGTGGGCGTGCGTATTGAGCATCCTGCCCACATCATCAACACCATACGTTACGGAAAAAAATATCTTAACCATCCCCGCCTGGGGGCTGCCACCTATTCACTCAATCATACCAACAAAAAAATAAAACGGGGCGTGTACACCTTCTGCATGTGCCCGGGTGGAGAAATTGTCAACGCCTCATCTGCTGAGAACATGCTTGTCTTAAACGGTATGAGCTATTCCCACAGAGGCTCTCCGTTTTCCAACAGCGCCCTTGTGGTCAACTGCCACACAACCGACTTTGCCCGGGACTCACCGCTTGCCGGAATCAGATTTCAGGAAGATATCGAACAGAAAACCTTTATTGCCGGGGGTGGCAACTGGGCTGCGCCGGCCCAGGGACTGCTTGACTTTCTTGGAGAGGAAAAAGGCGGCAGGCTGCCTGAGAATTCGTACAGAATGGGGATAGTCCCGGCTGATATGCACGATATTTTTCCGCAATTCATTACCGATGAACTGCATGTTGCCTTTAACAAATGGCGGGACGACGTACCCGGCTTTGTTTCCCGTCATGCCCTTTTACTGGCAGCAGAAACACGGGCGGCCTCGCCGGTACGGATTTGTCGGACTGACAATTTTGAATCAATCAATACCAGAAATCTCTACCCCATAGGCGAAGGGGCCGGATATGCCGGAGGCATAACCAGCTCAGCCGCAGACGGCATTAGAGCTGTAACAGCCATGGCCCGCAAAAGAGAATAACACGAAATGATGCGGGGACACCTTACCGTTTTCGCGTTTTCTTCCCGACCATTTTCATCTTTCTTGTCTTCTTTGGAGGCCGCCCGGGGATGCCGGGTCGAACATCTCGACCAGTTATTTTTTCAACAACAGAGTAAAACTGATCTGCTCCAAAAGGACGTCCGGTACGATTTTTTCTCTCCAATTCATCGTGCATTGATGTATCAGCAGAGAGAATTTTTTTCCAATCAGTTGATGTTGGTAAAAAGGAATTTGCCCGTACCAGCGGATCATGCCTGACAAGCCCGCAACGATAAGCGGCACTTGACCACGGATATGCCCAGGGAATATTGACAATTTTTGCCTTGACCGGATTTCGCTCTATATACTGTACCGCAGCAATCAAATATTCATCAGAGGCCACCGGACAGGAGGAAAAACGCCCCTGAAAAAGAAAACCTCGTACATCCTCACGCAGATTAATCATCCGGGTGTAGCGCCGATGCGCCTCGCCGATGGCCCGGGCAAGACCGTCCGGCTTTTCAGGAACAGCCAGGAGATGGACATGGTTGGTCATCAGACAGTACGAAAGAAAGGTAACCCCGAAGCGCTCCCCCTGCTCACGAAGCAGCCGCAGGTACTCGACCCGATCATCATCGTGAAAAAAAATATCCAGCGACCGCACGCCTCTTTGCACTACATGGTGTGGATAACCCGGAACAACTATGCGTTTCATTCTTGCCATACATCATGGGTAATATTTATCTGGCAAGCTGTCAATAATAAACAGTATCGTGTCCCTAATTATCCCCTAATTATCCCAAAGGCGCGGCAGATATCCGCCTGTTTGACGCTGCCGTTCACATACAACTGGCTGGTGATCATGCGAAAAGTTTTCAGATCATCGACAGCATGGGAGAAAATCGGTAGGCTCCCGTAAACATAA
>JALXCX010000118.1 GCA_026990725.1 Desulfobulbaceae bacterium | reverse complement strand
AAAGTCAGCGACTTGCGCTCAACATGAGAAAAGCCGGCTTCACGCATCATGGCCAGGAGTTCTTCCGGTTCATAAAAGGCGGCAATTGAGGAGGCAAGATACTCGTAGGCTTCTTTATCTCCGGAAACTAAACCGGCAACACCGGGGAGTACCTTATTGAGATACAAGCTGTACAGAGGCTTGATAATACTATTTGTCGGTCGTGAGAATTCGAGAATGAGGAGCTTTCCTGAGGGCTTAAGTATCCTGTACATTTCACAAAGGCCCTGTTGTGTACGGGCCAGATTGCGAACACCAAAGGCCACCGTACAACCCCAAAAAGAATCATCTGGTCCCGGAATGACTTCTCCGTCACCGCATACAGGAAAAATCCGTTCTTTCCGTTTATCATTTGGCAGGACTTTAACACCAGCGCGGAGCATGTCTTCACAAAAATCCACAGCCAGAACCTGCCTTCTTGGGGCCTGGCGGGTCAGTTCCAGAGACAGAGGTAATGTTCCTGCACAAAGATCAAGTACCGCGCCCTCAGGGAATTCCTGCAAAAGCCTTGTTGTTTTCCAGCGCCAATATCTGTCAATCTGCAGGGAGAGCAGTGAATTAAGCAAGTCATACTTCCCGCTGATGGAGGAAAATTTTTCCTGGACAAATTTCTTCTTTTCCTCTGGTTGTTGCATAATGTGAACCTGTTACCTATTGCTTTCTTATATTTTCTTCTACGTTCAGGAAAATATCTTTAAAGGGAGCGCTGCCCCGTCAGCCTCACCCCGCTGAATGAGCAGTGTGAAGAATTGGTGCAGAGCATCTTGTTTGACCGGGCCAAGATCATACTCCATGGCTCGTAAATAGAGAGAACAAGCCTCACAGTCCATTGGTATGCGGCGTGCAACCCGGTCACAAATTTCCGGCAGCAGCTCAATTCCTTTTGCCCGGCAATCAAGAAAAGTCTCGCGAATTTGTCGAACAGAAGTCCTATTTTTTGCAATAAATTCCTCACGCACAGCACAGACGGCAAAGACAAAGGGCAGACCTGTTTTTTTATTCCAGACTTCTGCCAGATCAAGCTGAACAGGATAGGTATTCTCAAGCTTGAGTCGTAAGGCCTCATCACCTATGGCCAGAACAGCGGCAGGGGCCTCCCCTCGGTCTGTCGGTGCACAGATATCTCCTGTTACATATCGTGGCCGAAGAGAAAAGAATTCTTCAAGAATAATCTTAAGCAGGCAGGCTGAGGTATCAGACTGACCCGTCATCAGGACGAGTTGGTTATTAAGCTGTTCCGGTGCAACGGTTGAAAAGAGATACACACTTCCCACAGGTCCTGTTGCGGAAATAGACAGATCTGCAAGTATTTGATACCTGTCAGGACGTGCAGCATACTCATATGAAGACACAAAGCCCAAATCCAGTTCATCAGCTGCCAACATCCGGTTCAATGTCGAAGGCGGAGCTTCGGTAACCTGCCACTCAGTAGGAAGAACCTGCTCTTTCCAGACCTCGTAAATAGGGGCTGTATTAATATAATTGACCATGCCGATACGAACCATACGTCAATCAACCTCTTCAACTTGAGAAACACAAAGACTTTTTTTGGGGATAATTCTTTGTAAAACCGGCCGATTTCTCTGGGTCACGAGTTCTTCCATTACGCTTTCTACTTTCTTTCCTGAAGACTGTAACGAAACAGCAAGCATGGCCGCCCTTTTCCCTTTTTCAAGTGATCCCAGAGAGTTTGTAACCCCCAGCGCCCTGCTCCCGCCAAGAGTTGCCATGGCTACAATATCTGCCGGTCTGATTGCGGGATGATCTTGTCCCAGTATAAACATTTCACGCCACAGTGAAATCTCAGGATTACTGGCCAGGCTGTCAGTCCCCAGGGCCGGGAGAATGCCCAAACTGAGAAATCGCTCAACCGGGGCTTTGCCTACTTTGAGATACCTGTTGCTCCCCGGACAGAGGCAAATTTGACAGCCTGTACTCTGCAAAATAGAAAATTCCTTTTCAGCAACATGAACGCAGTGAACACAAAGCGTTTTTTCATCAAGAAGGCCAAGTTGATGTAAGTACTGCACAGACCCGGTATTGTCAATTCCTGTTGGCTGAAACGAGTTATCCCAAAATCCGCGCTGCTGAAAAAAATCCGGGAGTTCTCCTGTCCCTTG
>JALXCX010000117.1 GCA_026990725.1 Desulfobulbaceae bacterium | reverse complement strand
CCCTAGCACTCACCGGTATTTATGGCGTTGCAAGCAGTTTACTTGCCCTTGCCTGGTGCGAACTCCTGTTGTTTTTTGGCAGCAGCCAGTCCAAGACATGGGCGATACGGATCTATGGAATAACACAACTTGCTAAATATGTGCCCAGTAATATAATGCATTTTGCTGGACGCCAGGCAATGGGCATGTCCGCTGATATTAGCGGCTGGGTACTGGCAAAAGCGACCATATGGGAACTGGGTTTACTGGCCTTTACCGGATCACTTTTTTCCATTTTAGCCACACCCCTTCTCCTACCGGCAACATCGCCTCTGTTCATGGCTGTAAGCTTTGTCTTGGTCATTATTTTGGTGGCAATGGGGCTTAACCGTTTTTTTACCACCTCCTTAATGCATGCCTTTATTTGTCATTTTATTTTTCTCAGCTGTTCAAGTATCCTCTTCGTTTCCATTCTCTTTCTGTTATGTGGCAACCAAATTATTGAACCGACAAAACTCTCACTCTACTGTGGTGCCTTTATTGTGGCATGGCTGATTGGCCTGGTAACCCCGGGGGCTCCAGCTGGAATGGGTGTACGGGAGGCTGTTATTCTATTCTTGCTCTCCCCTCTCCTTCCGGAATCAAAATTATTGGTTGCGCTTATTCTTTCCAGGATTGTCACGGTCGGGGGAGATGTGGTTTTCTTTTGCATTGCCTCGTTGTGCAACACTACCAAACCTGTCATTATTTCCTCAAAAACACATAACCAGTTGTAATAATCAAGAATGAACCGCCAAACGGTTTACAGAAAAAGAATTGCAACTTTTTTCGCTTTTATACTTAGTCGGCCTTTTAAAAAATAACACCTCGAATTTTAGAGGAAAATATACTATTTTTCATCACCATAATAACTCAAGATATTGTAGGGTGCCCTGTACTTTTGTCTTTCATTTTCCGATGATTTCCATGTGCCCAAAATCAAACAAGGAGACTTCTAATAAATATGTTCCAGAGGTAACAGGAAAGTATTTGTAAGGGCTTCTTGAATAAGGAGATATTTTTTTCGCAGCAACGAAACAATCAGGAAAAACAGCAATTCTTTAAGGTGTCCCGAAACGAACTCAACACTCTATCGGCAGCAGAACCGATTTCGCGGGCGACCTTTTACGTTCTGTGCAAAATGATTCTTTTATTCTTAACGTTATAAAATTCAATATGTCATGATTTTCAGCTCGCCAACTTTTCTGTTCCTCTTTTTCCCTGCTGTCCTGGCCGCAATGACAATAACGAAAAAGAATTACCGGAATCACGTTCTCTTCGGGAGCAGCCTTATCTTTTATGTCTGGGGAGAGGGAAAGTTTGTCTCTCTTCTCCTCAGCTCTATATTCATTACCTTTTTGTTCGGTCACCTCCTGGAAAATTCCCGCAGCCGCCACCGTAAATTATTTCTTGTCGCCGGCGTAACACTCAATCTGCTTCCTCTTTTCATCTTCAAATACATGAATTTCACCCTTCAGGTCGTTGAACCGATATTTGCCCTGTTCAATCGCCCTCCAATGCACCTGCATCATATCCACCTGCCGGCAGGCATCTCCTTCTTTACCTTTCAGGCGATTTCCTATCTTGCTGACATTTACTGGAAAACAGTTCCAGCAGAGCGACGGCTACTCAACTGCGGACTCTATATTGCCATGTTTCCCCAGCTGATTGCCGGTCCTATCATCCGTTACCATGATATAGCGCAACAACTCAGGCAACGAACAGTCACCCTCCGGAAATTTGCCTATGGCGCAGAGCGTTTTGTTTTCGGTCTGGCAAAAAAGGTTCTACTCGCAGATTTTCTGGGGACCAGAGCCGATCAGTTTTTTTCCATACCCGTTCATGAAATCAGCGCAGGAGAGGCATGGCTCGGGGCTCTTTGTTTTTCTCTTCAGATTTATTATGATTTTTCCGGCTATTCAGATATGGCCATCGGCCTTGGCAGCATGTTTGGGTTCCACTTTCCCGAAAATTTCAGACATCCCTATATTTCCACTTCCATACGGGAATTCTGGCGACGCTGGCACATTTCGCTTTCCACCTGGCTCAGGGATTATCTTTATATTCCTCTTGGCGGCAATCGCCTCGGGACAACAAGAACCATGCTCAACCTGATGCTGGTTTTTCTCCTGTGCGGACTCT
>JALXCX010000116.1:7202-7434 GCA_026990725.1 Desulfobulbaceae bacterium | reverse complement strand
CCGCAAAAATCGCACTTCAAGACTGGTAACAGAAACATTGACCGAGCAGCAGGTCGCGCATCCCAGACCACAGGCAACAGGCAGGTTGGTCGTGAATTCATCGTAAAAAGTATAGAGCGCCTGTAGTGCTTTCTGTGCTTCCATGGCTTATGCGGGGATCTCTGGAAAAAGGAATCGTCAAAGTCGGTGTTTTTTTAGACCATAACACATGCAAACCCGTGCACAGGTAAAA
>JALXCX010000116.1:0-7192 GCA_026990725.1 Desulfobulbaceae bacterium | reverse complement strand
TGCCTATTGTTTCCTCATAACGTCCTGTAGACCATAACCCGAGGAGAACAGTATGTGTGATGAACAGTACAAACAACATGGAGCTTTCAGCTGGTGCGAATTAATAACCTCTGACGTTGCGGGAGCCAAAGTTTTCTATGAAAATCTTTTTGGCTGGCAAATGGAGGATCTGCCCATGGACGGCATGACCTACACCATGATTAAAGCTGGAGGTCGGGAGGTGGGTGGCATGATGACAGCTCCCCCTGATGGTCCGGAAATGCCGCCTGTCTGGGGGAGTTATGTCACTGTTGATGATGTCGATGCCGTTGCCGGCAAGGTTGCGGATCTTGGCGGAACCATACTGGTCGAACCGCGTGATATTCCTGGTGTTGGCCGTTTTTGTGTTCTTCAGGACCCGCAGGGAGCGTTTATTTCAGCAATTACCTATCAAGATGAAAAAAGTACAAACGGTTAAGGAATCAGATTTTGAATTCCCTTTATTGGACTTAATTTTCGCGTCTTGACTGTTGGTTTGCCTTCCAGCTCATAGTTAATGGATGGAGGGCAGATCAGCAGATGATCTGCATTGATTGTGAAGTTATCCATCAGGTAGGCAAAGACATTTTCTGCTCTAACCCGGGAGAGAGTGAGCAATTTGTCACGTTTGGCTGTATCTTTGAGTATCTTTTTCTCGTTTTCAGCTGTTTTGCCGATCTTGCTGTCAAATTCCCAAACCATTGCCTTGGAGCAGATGGCATAGTCCTGATCCTTATCTGCGGCAATCTGCTGACCGATGTTTTTGAGAATTTTCCTGTGTGCACCGCTTAAATCAGTTGCCTTATCAGCAAATTCAAGCATTGGCAGGCTGTTGTCCATGGCGTCCTGTCCTGCTTTGAGCCCCACATAGGCAACAGCTCCAGCCGGTCCCAGGGCCGAATAGGCCAGGTACGGGGTAATAGCGACAACAAGAGCCTTGCTCAAGGCCGTGATAATAATATCTGTCTTACTGACTGAGAAATCAGATAAAGTTCCGGAAACGGGCATATCAAGATCAATATCTCCATTAGAATCGCGCAGCATGGAAAGCGCCATATCCAGAGAAACCGGAAGGCTGAGAGCGCCCTGGGCCTCTTCGCTCATTGTTTGCGCCTTGATTTCACGGCAGACCAGGTTATTGTCCAGATCGAGTGATTCACCATCAAGTTTCAGCTCAGAGGTGATGTAAAGCTGGCCGTCGACAAATTTTGTGCCAATGGTATCAATGACATACGGCGAAATATGCTCCAGCGAATAATTACGCAGCCGTATCTTTGAATTCACGACAAGTTTATCGCCAAGCGGCGCGCAGGTGCCGGAAATATCCAGAGGTGAGTAGGTATCAAAAACACCGCTGAGCGAATAGGTAAATGGTTTATCCGGGGCTGCCAGGTCAATGTCTTGAACTTGTGCGTTTTTGAGAATAAATTTTGTGAAAAAAGGTACAGAAGTCGTTTGATCGTCAAAGGTGAAACCGCTGGGGCCGGTAACGGCAATGGAGTTTATCCTGACAGCCGGAAGGGGCGTTTCAGTAGGTTTTTTATCCTTTGTTGCTTCCTCTTTGGGTAATGTTTTTTTCTCAGATTCTTTTCTGATAAATTCAGCAAGAAGCGAATCAAGGGTTATTTTGTCGAGAATGACCCCTTCCCGGCCAGACCAGGAAATTTTTTCCGCTTTTGTCTCTTTCAGGGTAATGAGAGGTTTTTCATCCTTGCCGGTTTTTTGAAAAAAGTATCCTTTCCCGGCAGAAACCGAGGCAACGCTCACCTTGAGCGGGTTGTCAACCTTGATGTTGCTGACAGATATGGCGTCAAGGCCCGCCAGCAGGGTCTGGTTCCTGGTCTCCATGACTCTGGGTTGCTTTATTATTACAGCCGCTGTTGCTGCGGTTTTAAAATCTGTGGAGACGGTTTTTTGTATAGTGATTTCAGGGATTTTAACGGCAACGGGTTGTGTTTTGTTTGCAGGTATCTCCAGATCGGCCAAATGAACGGCCTTAACCTGGATACCGCCATTTTCAGTTCCGCTGATTTGTCTGGCCGCAATTGTTTTGAGGAGCAGCAGAGGTATTTTATCACGATTAATCTGCATGGATTCTGCCGAAAAGGCGGCCTTGCCGGCCACTTTTATTTTGTTGCCAATATGTATCCGAAGCGCATTCGGGATAAAATCAAGTTGCTGCTGACTGATTCTGATATGTTGATCTTCCAGGAGCGCGTCAAGCTCTTTGCCGTTGAGTTTTCCGTCCAGTACCAGTTCGGAATCAGATTTTTTCTTCCGGAAATCAACCCGCCCCTGCCATGACATTGTTCCGTGGCTCCGGGTGTTTGCGGCAAGCACGGAAATTTGCCTGTGCTGTTGAAGGCTCTGTGATTGAACACGAATATCGTCCCGGCCCAGGGTGAGGGTTGTCTTGCCGTTGATAAAAATCGTTTCCTCACCAAAATCCAGCAGGTCGGGAAGAGTCAGCTGGTAGGCATTACCGGTCAGCAGGCCATTGGTGACAATGGTTCTGGGCTCATTTCCACTGCCAAGGTCAATATCAACCTGTCCGTCCCAGGCAACTTTGTCTGCGCCGGTTTGCAGGGAGAATCCCTCGTTGCCGGAATTATACGACGGGCTCTTAACAGCGAGTTTGCCACCGGCATGTATTTTCTGCCCGCCAGATCCTCCGGCCAGGGAATATTCCACAAGCCCCTGCCAGTTGAAACCGGAGTGCGCAACGCTCATGGGGGGCAGGTTCAGTGTGGTACCGGCAAAGTTGAGGCGGCCATTCGTTGCAACAGTCACACCATTATGAAGGGTGACTCTGGTTTTTCCGTCCAGTTGAAGTTGTTTTTCAACCATTTCAAGTTGGGCAGACGGAACACCAACCCGGACCTGATCGCCCTGTAACAGGCCGTTAACGTCAATAACAATTCCGGAATTATTGTCCTGGTTGTAGTCGATGGTCCCGTTGTAGGACAACAATGGGCTTCTGGTGGAAAAACTGCTGTTGCCGATATCAACCCGGGCGACTGTCAGTTTGCCGTCAAAGGTTGTGGCAATTGCTCCTGCATCAGTAAAGGAAAATAAAACGCTGCCCTTCAGTCCAACCGCGCCTGTAATGGGGTCAAGCGATTCCTTCAGAAAATCCTGGAGATTGTCAAGCCTGTAACCGTCAATATTGATCCTGCCGCCCAGAACCAGCTTTGGTTTGAGTTCAATACGATCAAGTGTGAGGTTTACGGGTGTACCGTTTATATTTCCCGCAAGTTGAAGTGTCCCGGGTTGATGCGCTTTGCCGGTGAAAATATTGTTGAGAACGGCATGGTCAATATGAATGACGTGTTTAAGCCCGGGCATGGTGTAACGTATTTCACAGTTTTCCAGCTCCAGGTGATTTGCCCTGAACAGCCAGCTCACATCAGATGATTTTTCCGGCTTGTTCGGGTCTTGTGGTATGGATATCGAGCCAACCCGCAGGGTGTTGTCAGGGTATTTTTCAATATCAAGAATCAGGCCGGATATTTTTCCTGTTTCCAGACGGCCCTCTTTTTTTATCAGGGACCGAAGCGCCAAATCCACGTTGATGGTCTGATCTTTTAAGACAATGTTGTTGTCTAATTGAACATTTAACCCATCCACTCCGGCAATGCCGGTAAAGAGATTAATATGCACTTTTTGTATATCAGCGCTTTGCGCGCCATGGTCCAGCAGCCATCGCACAAGACTGTACCGGACAGCAAAAGGCAGGGCCAGGACAAAAACAAGGCAGAAAAAGGCAAGCGCTGCAACGATAAGCAACCAGCGTTTTTTTGAAGATGGAGCAGCTGATGTTTGACTCTGTGACATGATATCTTCAAACCTCAACGAATGGAAAATACGGGTAAAACAGCATGGGTTAGAATACTTTCTAACATGTCCTCTCCGAAAAAGGCAAGCGGGACAGAGATGATGTGGCCATGCTGGGTCGTGCCTTACTCCTGAATTCCTGTAAAAAACAGAAAAATTTCCAGGCACATTGCAGGAGCCCGCTCCTGCAGCAATTATTATTGGATTGCGGGTGCGTCTTAACGTACGGTGGTCGTTATCATTTGTCGGCTTGCAGGATTTTTACAGCGTATCTCGGCATGTACCATGTCCGGATTGACAGGTGTCTGCAAAGTGAGTTGCAGCCGGAGGGTTCCTGCCTGGACATTGCGGAGGAGCCAACGGATTTCACCCTTTTTTTTATTATACTTTTTCAGGGCGGGTGAGGCGTTTGCAACTGCGGTACCCGGCGGAACATGCTGGATGACTATCAGATTTTCTGGAGCAGGTGATCCTATGTTGATTTCCAGGATGAGCCGGGTGGGTGTTTTGCTGGAATAATGACCAGAAATTATACTCTCTGCCAAGCCTGCTCCCGCAAGACAGAGACAGAAAAAAAGAGCTGCGGTACAAGTGAGATATTTCTGCAGTTTCATGACCGTCACCAAAATTTAAGGGTGTATGGTAATAGTTTTTGTCTGTGCGTCCCAGCTGTAGCCGGACCCCATCCAGATTTCCTCTACCTGCTCCAGCTCCGGTGCCAGCCCTGGCAGCTTGCCAAATTTATCATAAACTTCAAGGACTTCATCATCATTTATGATAAAATCGCCGTTTATGTCTGCCCAGTGGACAGGCTCCAGCCGAAGTGACGCATCACCGGTAATGGCTGTTTCCTGTTTTTTCCCTTGTCGGACAGCGACATTACCAGAAAATGAAAGCGTGCTGCCCGGAAGCCCTTCCGCCCTGGCCAGATATCCGGCCACCAGCAGCTCGCCGCCGTTTTTTCGTATCCATTTCAAGGTATTGTGATCTTGCACCGGGGTATCAGGCATAGTTTTTACAATTGTTACGTTGCCCGGTACGGTTTCTCTGATGAGCAGCGGCATTTCCTGTTTGCTCTGTACGGCGATAAGAACAGGGAACTGCAGGCCGGGAGCGCAGGTAAGGGGCAGGGCGCGAGTTGCGGCAGGCTTGAAGACTTCGACGGTTTGTTTCCTGTTCAAGATGGTGAGGCCGATGACCACGGGTATCATGATCGCCAGAGCAATATTGAGCAGCATGTTGTATCTTTTGCTGGGAATATTGACCCGTGCTGCCGGCTTTGGCGTATCGGGTTCTTCAACAGGCCTGTCCGGCTCTTCAGGGGTGGCCGGCTGTTCAAGAATCTCTTCAAGAGGAACTTCCAGCGCCTCTGCCAGGCGTAAACCGTTTTCCCGCTTAATAGTCGGGTAATGCCGGTTTTCCCAGCGGGATATGGTGTCGGTTGTTACCTCAACGGCTGTGGCAAGATATAACTGGGTCAGGCCGCGTTCTTCACGCAGTTGTTTTACCCGGGCACCGTCAATGCGGATCATGGGTACACCCGATGTCTGAATAGTTCCGTCTCTCATGAGAACAGCAGGAAAAAAGGGTTAAAGATTGGTAACTATTCAGATGCACTCCATAGTGCGGCGATCAGGCCGCCTCACATAGAGGGGCTATAGTTCGTTGGCCTGCTTACCGCAGGTAAGCCGCGACTCCGCTATGGAGCACATCTGAATAGTTACAAAGATTGTTATAATCGATATGGCACATCTGGAGCCGGTTGCAATTATCATACAGAACTTAGATATTACGCTTTCCCGGGCTTCTGGCAAACTTCTTTTTTAGTTCTGGCTAGAAACCTCAATGCGTGGCCAGCTCTTTTTCAATGCGTTCAGCAAGGAAGATTTTCAGAAGAGATTGATACGGAACATCTCTTTTATTTGCCAGGAGCTTGAGTTCTTCCAGCATTGCCTCTGGAAGTCGGAGTGATATCTTTTTTACAGAAGGTTTGAGATTAGAAAACGTGACTCTTTTCCCTTTGCTCCAATTTATGTACTCAGTTGAGTCATGGGTTCCCCAAAATTCTCTTTCTTCTTCTTCAGATTTGAATTTAGGTATTTGCTTACTCATTGTTGTATACCTCCCTTTCTTTACGACTCATGTCTCTTGCAGATATGACACGAATAAGATTGCTCCTAACAGTAAAAGCAATGAATAATGTCCGTTTTAGATCGGTCTTCCCAAGCGCATAAAATCTCTTTTCTGTCTTGGAGTGGTTTATGTCGTCTTTGATCACCAAGGGGTGGTTGAAAAATATTTGCTCACACTCAGTCGTACTGACTTTGTGTTTCAGCCAATTCTTATCAAGATTGCCTTCATTCCACTCGAAGCCAATACATTGATTTAATATCTTTTGGTATTTCTTACCCATGTTTTATGTATATACTCAATGTATACATATTGTCAAGTTTAGGTAAGATTTTTGTGAGGCACAACAGAACAGTTACCTTTTCTCATTGTTGAACCGCCCGCTCTGCAGAAAGGCTGGTTATTCCTGGTATCGTGCTTATTTTTTCCTGTATAACCTCTCAATTTAAGATTTCCGGTAAGACTATGAAAGACAGACAAACGAAGAAGACATCCTCCTACACCTTGGCCGTGGACGGTATGAGCTGTGAACATTGTGAGGCCATGGTCGATGCTGCAGTTCGAGCAGTTACGGGAGTATCTGCAGTACAGGTGCACCTTGAAGACGGCAGCGTGGATGTTACCGGCGGAATACCCCGTGAGGTCATGGAGGCCATCAGGGCCGCAGGCTATGAGGCCGGACCACAGATCCCTGTTCCTGCGCCTGCTGCATGTCCGATTGTTCCGGAATCGACTCCGGTAGCCGCTGCCACCGGAGTCGAAGAACCGGCAGACCAATATGTTATCCGCATAGAGGATATGGCCTGTGCGGCCTGTGTTGCCAACGTGGAAAAGGCGGCCCGGACTGTTCCCGGTGTGGCCGATGTCGAGGTGAACCTGGTTGAAAAAACAGCCATGGTAACAGGTGGTGAGCCGGGAGATGTTGTCGCGGCCATTATCGATCACGGCTACGAGGCCGTGCTGGATGCAACAAGTCTAGCTCAAAAGAAAATCGGGCAGGAGGGGTATGAGCTGGCAATAACAGACATGACCTGTTCAAGTTGTGTCAGTACTGTGGAAAAGGCAATTCTTGCCGTCAGCGGGGTGCGTCAGGCCACGGTCAATCTGGTGGAGAAAAAAGCCCTGGTCGTGGGCGGTGAGCCGCAGCAGGTAGTTGATGCCGTTCTTGATCACGGTTATAAGGCCTCCCTTGTTGCAGCGCAACCAACTG
>JALXCX010000115.1 GCA_026990725.1 Desulfobulbaceae bacterium | reverse complement strand
CAGACAGCTGTAGGTGATGAAGGCGGGTTTGCCCCTGATCTACGCTCAAATGAAGAGGCCATGCAGGTTATCCTTGAGGGTATAAACGAGGCCGGATATACCCCGGGAAAAGACGTTTTTATTGGTATTGATGCAGCAGCAAGCGAATTCTACTCTGCAAAAGAGAAAACGTACATTTTATCTGCGGAAAAGAAATCTAGAAAATCTGCAGAAGAAATGATCGGCTTTTATGCTGACTGGGTTAATAAATACCCTCTCATCTCAATTGAAGACGGGCTGGATGAATCTGACTGGAAAGGCTGGAAACAATTAACCCGAAAATTATCTCAAAAAGTACAGATTGTTGGGGACGATATTTTCGTCACCAACACAAAAATCCTTGCCAAGGGCATACAACGAAAAGTTGCCAATTCAATCCTTATCAAGCTCAATCAAATCGGAACCCTTACAGAAACCATCGATGCCGTTGATATGGCCCATCGATCGGGTTATACTTCTATAATCTCCCACCGCTCAGGCGAGACAGAAGATGTTACTATTGCTGATCTTTCAGTTGCACTGAATACCGGGCAGATCAAAACAGGAGCACCTTCTCGAACTGACAGAGTCGCCAAGTATAATCAGCTTTTGCGTATAGAAGAAGAGCTCGGGCCAGCTGCCCAATTTGCGGGATTGAAAACCTTTCGTTTTAACTCCTGATACTTTCTTGACATGACCTGGAAATTTCGTATCATACATCATAAGGAAAAGTATAATTAATGCTTTTTCAATAACCGAATGGAGGCATACAATCATGACCTTAACCAAAGCAGACCTCATTCAGCAGGTGTACAAAAAACATCCTGACCTGACGAAGGCTCAGGCGACAGACTCAGTGGAAACGTTTCTGGCTCTCTCCAAAAATTCACTGATAAACGGGGAAGACCTTCTGTTGAGTGGGTTTGGTAAATTCAATATCAAAGACAAAAAATCTCGACGCGGTCGTAACCCCCAGACAGGAACAGCACTCACTCTGGACGCAAGACGAGTCGTTACCTTTAAACCCTCAGGTATTCTTCGTGACAAAATCAATAGCTGATAGTATCACCTGCTCCTTCCCGGCCAGGGAACGTGGCTGAAGCACTCCGGTATCCTTCTCTACACGATTATTTTCTATTGCTTAACGTGAATACCACTCTAAAACTCAGCAAGGTCAACCTGGAAGATATTGATCTTGCTGATTCTCGTTACACCCTCTGCCCATGTACGCCTTCCCCCCCGGAAAATATTGCTGAGAATGATCTGAACACGCTTATCCTTCTACATCCCCCGCTTGTTCTTCAAGAAAGCGACGGAAAATTCATCGTCATTTCCGGAAAAGATATTATTCAAGGGGCCGTAAATGCTCATCACAATCACATTACGGCATTAATTGTTCAAGGTTTGGAGGCCGCAAGCAAAGACATTTTCAAATGGCTGCTTCAACATAAAGAACTCGAGGGAGGGCTCAGCGACATAGAACAGGCCGCTCTCCTGGAGAAAATCAGCGCTGTGTGTTCGCAAAAGGAAATACTTGATTTTTTACCAATGATGGGATTAAAACGAAACGCTCATCTTGTTTCAGAATTTATATCGTTGCTTGCACTCCCCTCTGGCTCCCAATCCGCACTGCACAAAGGTCTTTTATCCAAACGATCCGCAAAAAAACTCCTTCACTTTGCAGCTAAAGATCAAACAATTATAACCCGAACAATTGTTGACTTCCAGATGGGCGGTTCCAAACAGCAACAACTCATTGATACACTCTCTGATCTTTGCAAACGGGAGAAGACTTCAGCTGAAAAAATGCTCATGGCCTGGGAGAATCAGGAAAAAGAAAAACAACACAACGGACCGCAAAAGGGGAATGCATTGCTCAAATGGCTCAAACTAAAGAGAACACCGCTCTCTGCCCAAGCAGAAAACGATTTTCAATCTTTTTGTCGTCAACTTGCGCTCCCTGAAGGGACAAGTGTTGAGCACACCACATCCTTTGAAGATGATCAGGTTTCGCTCACAATAACCTATCGTTCAAAAAACCAACTTACGCGCCACTGGCCAGAGCTCAAAGCTCTTCTTGCGAAACGCAAGTAAATCATGACCAGTCCTTGCTTATTACCCCGTTAACAAGAATATCATCACCAACAAATTCTGTCGATATCCCCCTTAGACTCTTCATCGGTCCAGACTCAGTCAGGCAGGAGCCTTTAACAAGTGGCGTTCCGATATCGCCAATAAAATACGGGGCAATAAATAGAAAGACTTCATCAAACAGATTCTCCCGTACAAAGGAACCGTGTACTCCTGCCCCCCCCTCAACCAGAACGGACAGAATATCAAAACGCCCGAGCGCTAGCAGAATCTCGTTCAAATCAAGCCTTCCTTCAGAAACAGAAGATACTCTATGAACAACAGCACCAGCCTGTTCAAGAAGCTCCTGTGCTGCCATTGAAGCGTTATGTTCACAAAAAATCCATGTTGGGGCGGTAGAATCCTGCTGAAGCATTTTGGCAGCAGATGGAAGCCTGAGCCGGCTATCCAGAATAACCCGTAACGGATCACGTCCTCCCTGAGGAAGTCGCGTCGTCAGGGAAGGATTATCAATCAGCGCGGTATCCACTCCGATCAGTATAGCATCATATCTATTTCGTAATTCATGTACCCGTGATTTGGCAACCGTTCCTGTAACTGCCCCGCCCTGTCCCAACCGGAAGCTGATACGGCCATCCAGACTCATGCCGGCCTTCATGACTACCCAGGGTAATCGGGATGTAATATATTTAAGAAAAGGACGATTTAGTCGTCGACATTGTTCCTCAAGGATACCAATTTCTACATCAAGACCATTAGACTGTAAAAATCTGGCCCCACCACTTGCAACATCGTGAGGATCAGACATACCGATAACAACTCTTTTCACCCCCGCGGCCAGCACAGCCTCACTGCATGGCGCTGTCTTCCCGGTATGGTTACATGGCTCCAAAGTAACATATATTGTTGCACCAGTGCAGGCGATGGCACCTGCATCTGCAATGGCATTAATCTCTGCATGCGGTGTACCAGCTTTTTGATGAAAACCTTTTCCAACGATCACTCCATTTTTGACAATAACAGCACCAACACAAGGATTGGGAGATGTTCGTCCGCGGCCAAGTTTTGCCTGTTCAATGGCAAGTTGCATAAAAGCGATGTCTTGCTCCTGCTGAGAAACCATTGGTTAACTCCCGTTTTTTTCACCAAGAAAATTTTTCAACTCATCCATAAACTCATTCACGTCTTTAAATTGACGATAAACAGATGCAAAACGTACATACGCAACTTCATCGAGCCCGGGAAGGGCTTCCATGACCCACTCGCCAACCTGATTTGTCTGGATTTCCTTACCACCAACATCCTGAAGCCTGCGCTCAATATCATCAACAAACGCATCAATATCTGCCATGCTCACAGGTAACTTCTCACATGCTTTTTCAAGGCCGATAATCATTTTACCCCGATCCCATGCTTCCCGCCTGCCATCTTTTTTTATGAGCATGGGCATCATCATCTCGATGCGCTCATATGTTGTAAACCTCTGCTGGCAGGAGGCACACGCCCGTCGTCGTCTGGTTATAGTCTTGTCCTTGTTAAGACGTGAATCAATAACCCGGTTGTCAAGATGATCGCAGTAAGGGCACTTCATAATTTGAGCTTTCCTCTATGCTAAAAATTCATCCCGCTTGATTTCAGGATAGAGAGGGAGTTTGTCACAAAGTTCCCGAACCTCCTGACGAACTTCTCCAATAACACTTGACCGACGCGATGTCAGCACTCTGTTCACCCAGTCAGCAATTTGTTTCATCTCAGGTTCTTTTAAGCCCCGCGTTGTCACCGCAGGAGTACCAAGACGTATTCCACCTGTGACGAATCTTGACTGGGTATCAAAAGGAATAGCGTTCTTATTGACTGTTAATCCGGCATCTTCAAGAAGCCGCTCTGCCTCTTTTCCGGTAATATCCTTACTCTTCAAATCAATAAGCATTAAATGATTATCTGTACCACCGGAAACAATCCGGAAGCCATGATCGGTTAACCGATCAGCAAGTACTGAAGCATTATCCACGACCTGTTGCTGATAGTCGACATACTCCTGACTCATTGCCTCTTTAAAACTTACCGCCTTTGCCGCAATAACATGCACAAGCGGCCCGCCCTGAATGCCTGGAAAAATATTTGAATCCAACGCCTTGGCATATTTTTCTCTGGCTAGAATCATTCCGCCCCGTGGCCCTCTTAACGTCTTATGAGTCGTTGTGGTCACAAAATCCGCATAGGGAACCGGGGATGGATGCACGCCTGCGGCGACAAGTCCGGCGATATGCGCCATGTCAACCATAAATAACGCACCGATCTGATCGGCTATCTGACGAAATAATTTAAAATCAATAATTCTTGGATAAGCGCTGGCCCCGGCAACGATCATTTTGGGACGATATTCAAGGGCGACCCGTTCAACTTCTTCCATATCAATGGTTTCAGTATCCTGTCGAACCCCGTACGAGACAAAATTAAACAGCTTTCCGGAAAAAGAGACTTTGGCTCCGTGCGTGAGATGACCGCCGTGAGCAAGATCCATCCCCAACACTGTATCACCGTGCTTAAGGGTAGCAAAATAGACGGCCATATTTGCCTGACTACCTGAATGAGGCTGTACGTTTGCGTATTCTGCGTTAAAAATCTCTTTTGCCCTGCTGCAGGCCAATGACTCAACTTCATCAGCATAGTCACAGCCTCCATAATACCGCCTGTTCGGATAACCTTCGGCATATTTATTTGTAAAAATAGAGCCCTGGGCATCTAACACTGCCCGCGACACAATATTTTCTGAAGCTATCAGTTCCAGCTGATTTGCCTGCCGCTCAAGCTCATACTGAATAAACCGGTACACATCGGGGTCTGTCTCTTTTAATGTTGCCATGGTTCCAACCTTTCGCCCTTTATCCACACCTTGAAAAATATGAAAAAAACCGGCAGGCCCACTCAGGCCTGCCGGTTTAAAAACTCTCTATTCTCTACATTACCTGCAACGATTTCCACAAAAAACAATCTGAGCTGCTAACTGAATTTATCAATTCGTCGTTGGTGACGCCCTCCGGCAAATTCTGTTTCAACCCAGGTACGAACAATATCAAGAGCAATCTCAGGTCCTATGACCCGACCGCCCAGACAAAGAACATTGGCATTATTATGTTCACGACTCATTCGCGCAGTGAATGCTTCGTGACAAAGAGCTGCTCGAATATCACGATGCCTGTTAGCGCTGATGGACATGCCAATGCCTGTGCCGCACACCAGAATGCCACGATCACATTCTTTATTCTGTACTTTTAGACACACCTTGTCTGCAAAATCAGGATAATCTACAGAATCAAGAGAATAGCACCCCGCATCTTCAACATCTATCCCCAGGCCATTTAAAAAATCAAGAATGAGCTGCTTAAACTCAAAACCGCCGTGATCGCTGCCAACCGCTATCTTCACATTTTTCTCCCAGACAGATTTTACGTAAAGCGCTTCATAACAACAACACCGTTCGTGCCGCCAAACCCAAAAGAATTGGAAATGGCCACGTCAATGTTCATTTCTCTTGCAACATTTGGCACATAATCAAGATCACAGGCAGGATCAGGATTCTCAAGATTCATGGTTGGAGCGACACATTGATGATGAAGAGTTAGCGCTGTAAAGGCTGACTCAATCCCCCCGGCTCCACCCAACATATGACCGGTCATGGATTTTGTTGAACTGATGGCAAGCTTGTGTGCATGTTCACCAAACACCGTCTTAATGGCCGCTGTTTCCCCCCGATCATTTAACGGGGTGGAGGTGCCGTGGGCATTAATATAATCAACATCTTCCGGATTGATTCCTGCTGTTTTCAAGGCCATCTTCATGCAACGCACAGCCCCGGCGCCATCTTCCGGTGGTGCCGCAATATGATAGGCATCGCTGGATTGTCCGTAACCAATCATCTCGGCATAAATCTTTGCGCCGCGCTTACGGGCCGACTCAAGTTCTTCCAGAATGATCATTCCGGCTCCTTCAGCAATAATAAACCCGTCGCGGTCCAAATCAAAAGGCCTGGAAGCATGTTCCGGATCATCATTACGGGTGGATAGAGCTTTCATCGAACCAAAACCAGCTACTGCAAGATCACAGATGACAGATTCTGTCCCGCCTGTAATAGCAATATCACAGTCCCCAAAGGCTATGTGACGAAATGCTTCGCCAACAGCATGGGTTCCGGCAGCGCAGGCTGTTGATAACGACAGGTTAGGACCTTTGGCTCCAAACCGCATGGAAATATGCCCTGATGGCATATTAGGAATAACCCGTGGAATAAAAAAAGGGGTTACTCTGCGCGGACCGCGATCTAGAAAGACCGAGTGATACTGTTCAATAGTTGGCAACCCTCCCATACCGCAGCCGGTTATAACCCCGACCCGTTCACCAAGTTCTTCGGTTATGGTCAATCCAGCATCTTTCACCGCAAAATCAGCAGCTGCAATGCCGTACTGAACAAACAGATCAAGATGTTTTACCTGTTTTTTATCAAACCACAGGGAAGAATCAAAATCCTTTACTTCTGCCGCAATCCGGGCGGCATGTGGTGAAGCGTCAAAGCGGGTGATTGGGCCAACCCCGCTTTTTCCGGAGATTAAGCTTTCCCAGGTTTTTTCCGTGCCAATATCCAGAGGCGTGACCAGCCCGACTCCTGTTACTACAACCCGTCGTTTCACTTTGCAGCCTTATGTATATTTATGACTGGAGTTTACTGACAAAATCAATAGCATCCTGTACTGTGGCAATTTTTTCGGCCTCTTCGTCCGGAATTTCCACATCAAACTCTTCTTCCATGGCCATAATAAGTTCAACAAGATCAAGAGAGTCAGCACCAAGATCATCAACAAAGGATGCACCGGCAACAACTTTTGCTTTATCAACACTGAGCTGCTCTACAATAATATCGACCATTTTGTCTTCAACTGCCATTGTCTTTCTCCTGAAATTAATTAATAACCTGCCCCGCCGCACCCGGCGGGGTATCAAAATGTTTTACGCCCCAAGGGGCGGGGCGTGAGGCCCTAGATAAAAAACTATAAAACCTCGGCAACAATCACCAAAACAATCTTCCTGCACCTGACGGAAAATTTCTGGTAATAAAAATAAAACCTCTGCTTAATTTCCCATATACATACCGCCGTTTACATGTAAAGTCTGCCCGGTCATATAATGACTCTCTTCAGAGGCCAGATATCCAGTAGCAGACGCAACATCCTCGGGGGTTCCCAGTGTTCCTAATGGAATCTGGGCTTTTATCATCTCTTGAATATTTTCAGGTAAATCACGAGTCATATCGGTAACAATATACCCCGGAGCTACACAATTAACCGTAACCTGCCTGGCAGCCAGTTCACGGGCCATGGACTTGGTTAATCCAACCAGACCGGCTTTAGCGGCAGCATAATTCACCTGGCCGCCATTGCCAAGAAATCCGATAACCGAGGTTATATTAATAATACGTCCCCATCTTTTTTTCATCATGCCTCGCATGACTGCCTTGCTGCAGGTAAATGCCCCCTTAAGATTGGTATTAAGAACAGCATCCCACTCGACATCTTTCATTCTGGCCATAAGCCCGTCACGGGTGATACCTGCGTTGTTGACCAAAATATCAATACCGCCATGTTCTGAAGCTATTTCCTTTATCTTTTTCTGAACATCCTGACTGTCTGCAACGTCAAATCCGGTTATAAAACCAGTCCCATCAGCTTTCTGTATAGCGGCTAATGTTTCTTCTGCAGCAGTTGAATTACTGACATAATTGACACCGACATGTACCCCCTGTGCAGCCAGTTGCAGACATATCGCCCGGCCAATACCCCGACTTCCTCCGCTCACAAG
This sequence comes from Desulfobulbaceae bacterium, assembly GCA_026990725.1. Lineage (GTDB taxonomy): Bacteria > Desulfobacterota > Desulfobulbia > Desulfobulbales > Desulfobulbaceae > Desulfobulbus_C. Next base: position 16,477 of record JALXCX010000115.1, on the reverse strand, counting down.
GGCTGTTTTTCCTTCTAGACTCATACGCTGCGCTGCTCCTGAATTTTCTTGATTAACAGAGGAACAATTTCAAACAGATCACCTACCAGGCCGTACGTGGCAAAGTCATAAATAGGGGCGTTCTTATCACGATTTATGGCAATAACTGTTTCAGCCGACTGCATACCCACCGCATGCTGAATGGCGCCGGAAATGCCGCAGGCTATATACAATTTCGGGCTGACTGTTTTACCGGTTTGACCTACCTGGTGCGGATAACTTACCCAGCCGGCATCAACAGCGGCCCTTGAGGCTGCAACAGCACCGTTGAGTACTTCGGCAAGTTCACCAATGAGTTCAAAGCCCTTTTCACTCTCAACCCCACGTCCACCGGCGACCAGGGCCTCAACCTCCTGGATATTGACCCGCTCTTCGGAGCTGACAACTATCTCCAGTACTTCGACTCGAGAGGCAAGTAGATCGTCATCCAGCGCGACCTCAACTACTTCACCGGTACGAGAAGAATCAGCTTCTGCCCGTGCCATAACATTAGGCCTGACAGTGGCCATTTGAGGCCGGGAATGGGGACATTCAATAGTTGCCATTATATTGCCGCCAAAGGCCGGTCTGGTCTGAAGAAGCATTCCGTCTTCCTCTCTGATCTCAAGCCCGGTACAATCAGCAGTCAGCCCTGCACCAAGAATGGTTGCAACCTGGGGAATAACAGATCGGCCAATGGCCGTTGCACCGGCCAGAACAACTTCAGGTTTATACTCCTGAACAAGCCTCTCGAGCACCCGGCCATAAACATCCTCACGATATTGCGCAAGCGCCGGATTCTCTGCAAGTAGTACTTGGTCAGCACCTGCGGAAATTAACTCTGAGGCAACCTCTTGTACGTGGTCTCCAAAAAGTACTGCTGTTAGGGATACGCCCCGCTGATCAGCAAGTTTTCGGCCAATTCCCAGTAATTCAAAAGCAACTGGAGCAATCTCGCCATGGCGTGATTCGGCAAAAATCCATATCCCCGACCATGCCGACAAATCTGCCTGAACAGCCTTTTCTCCACCTTCAATACAAAGAGCTTCAACCTCACAGTTTTCGACACAGGCGCCACATAAAGTACAAGAATCCCCAACGACAGCCAAACCATCTTCGACAACTATGGCACCAAAGGCACAGCTGTCCTCGCAGACACCGCAGCCAATACATTTATCCGCATCAACAATGAGCATGTTTATAAATATCCCTTAATCTGTTCAACAAGTTGTTCCACCTGTTCTGCTGCGGTGCCTTCAAAGATCTGACGATCACCGCGCGGCTCGGGAGAAAAGACATTGACGACCTGGGTGGGCGAGCCTGCAAGACCAATATACTGGTTTTCAGCACCAATATCAGCAGCAGACAGAACCGTAATCTCGGCCTTTTTCGCCTTCATCTTCCCCTTTAAAGACGGCACCCGCGGTTTATTAATATCTTTCACCACAGTCAGTAGAGCCGGCAGTGGCAACTGAACAAGATCATAACCGTCGTCCATCATTCTCTCCACCTGAATGGAAGAATCCGTAGCCGATCTGGTCTTCTGGACACAGGTCACATAAGGAAGGCGCATTCGGGAGGCCAGACCGGGACCTACCTGGGCTGTATCTCCGTCAATGGCCTGCTTACCGCAGAGGATAAGGTCAAAACTGCCGATTGTCTCCACCGCCTTTGCCAGGGTATACGAGGTTGCCCAGGTATCAGCACCCGCAAAAGCGCGATCAGAAACAAGCACCCCCTCATCAGCACCGCAAGATATTGCCTCGCGCAAAACATCCTCAGCCTGGGGAGGTCCCATGGAAAGAACAGTAACCTTACCGCCAAGTTGTTCTTTAAGGCTGACAGCCTCTTCAAGGGCATGGCGGTCAAACGGATTCATGATCGCTTCAACACCCTCACGGGCCAAAGTATTTGTTTCAGGATCAAGCCGGACATCTTTGGCATCCGGTACCTGTTTCACACAAACAATAATATTCATAATGGCTATGCGTATTCCTTATTGAGTTCCTGACCAATAACATTGCGCTGGATCTGGTTTGTTCCTTCATAGATCTGAAGAATCTTGGCATCACGCATCATTTTTTCAACAGGATACTCTTTCATATAACCATAACCACCCAAGACCTGAACAGCATCTGTGGTCACCTTCATGGCCATATCTGTGGCAAAAACCTTGCACATTGAAGAAACTTTGCTCATTTTTTTAGGGTGGGCATCAATATGGCGTGCTGCTCCATATACCAGGGCTCTGGCGGCTTCAAGCTGAGTTGCCATATCCGCAAGTATATGCTGAACCGCCTGAAAGCCTATAACCGGCTTGCCAAACTGTACACGCTGTTTGGCATAAACAACAGCTTCATCAAGTGCTGCCTGGGCAAGGCCGATCCCCAGAGAGGCGATTCCGGGTCTTGAGATATCAAGTGTCTTCATGACGGTGATAAACCCGGTTCCTTTTCTGCCCACAAGACGATCTTTGGGGATTCGGCAATCCTTCATGATCAATTCCCGGGTTGCCGAAGAGCGTATGCCCATTTTATCTTCTTTTTTGCCATAGGAAAAACCTGGATCACCATCTTCCACGACAAAAATAGATGCGCCACGAGCTCCTTTGCTGGGGTCGGTCAAAGCAATGATGGTGTATATCTCTGACTCTCCACCATTTGTGATCCACTGTTTTGTACCATTAAGGACCCACTCTTCGCCATCAAGCACAGCTGTAGTTTGAATACCACCGGCATCAGAGCCTGCATTGGCCTCGGTTAGACCAAATGCTGCCCAACGTTTTCCCGTAGCTATTGTTGGCAGATATTTCTTCTTCAACTCATCGCTGCCGGCAATCATCACCGGATAAATACCAAGTGCACTGGCCGCGTAACTGGTTGCAACACCAACACACCCTCTGGCAAGTTCTTCAAGAACTATGACATTTTCAAAGCAGCCACCGCCAAAACCGCCATATTCCTCAGGAACAAAAACAGAAAAAAGATCTGCCTTTGCTATATCTTCAAGAATTGAGGTCGCAAATTCATTTTTTTCATCAAGTTCAGCTCGCAGAGGAATAATCTTCTCCTCGGCAATTGCCCGAGCTGTCTCTTTGATCATCTCTTGGTCTTCACTTAGAAAATAGTCCACCAAATTCTCCTTAACTTACCAGTGCAACAGCATGGATCCCCATGTGAATCCGCCACCAAATGAACAGAACAATATCAAATCCCCGTCGTTAATCCGCCCTTCCCGACATGCTTCATCAAGAGCAATTGGAATACTGGCTGCAGAAGTATTACCATATTTATTAACGTTTATGAACACCTTTTCATCTTCCATTCCAAGGCGTTCCATGAGTTTGCCAAGGATGCGGACATTGGCCTGATGAGGGATAAACAACGAAACATCATCAACGCTAAGACCATTCCGATCAAGCAAATTAGTAACAGTATTTTCCATGGCCCTGACAGCATACTTGAACACGTCACGACCGCTCATCTGAATAAAACATCCCTTGCGCTCAGGATCAGCCAGTTCAGGGTTTCTGCTGGCAGGGCTATCCATGTACAATAGATTCCACAGCTTGCCGTCCGCATGAAGACTGCTGTCAAGGATACCTCGTTTGGGGGAAGATTCGAGTACACAGGCCCCGGCACCATCGCCAAAAAGAATACAGGTGTTACGATCTTCCCAGTTGACCCGTGTTGAAAGTGTTTCAGAACCAATGACCAGTATTTTCATCGCAGGCTTTGCCACAATATATTTCTCGGCAAGATCAAGGCCATACAGAAAACCGGAACAGGCCGCATTGAGATCAAAGGCAAAAGCGTTTTCCGCACCGATTTCCGCCTGAACAAAACAGGCGCAGGAGGGCATTATCATGTGGGGCGACATGGTTGCCACAAGAACCATATCAAGCTCCATGGCTGAGATATTTGCTGATTCCAGCGCTCTTGCAGCGGCCTTTGCCGCCAGTTGGTAATTCTGTTCGCCAGCACCGGCAATTCTTCTGGTGCGAATACCGGTGCGGCTGGTAATCCACTCGTCAGAGGTGTCCACCATTTGTTCGAGATCGGTATTGGACAACACCCGGTCCGGCAGACAGGAACCGGTTCCACAAATTCGTGCCTTATGCATGTCCCCTCACTTCCGTACATTCTGCAAGGGTTTTCATGATGGAATCATTAACATTGTTGTCAATCATATTAGCAGCGACCCCGATCGCATTACAAATGGCCAGCGAAGATGATGACCCGTGACAAATAATGCCTGTACCGTTAATGCCCAAAAGAGGTGCCCCGCCGTATTCTGCGTAATCCAATCGGGTACGAAAAGCGGAAAAGGCCTTGCGAATAAACAAATAACCGATTTTTGCCCTGAGCGATTTCAATATTTCAGCTTTCAACATCTGCATGGCAGCCTCTGCCAGTCCTTCGCTGATTTTTAAAGAGACATTGCCGACAAAGCCGTCACAGACAATAACATCCACGTCACCGTGGTAGACATCCCGCCCTTCAACATTACCTATGAAATTCAAGGAACTTTCCTGGAGCAAACCGTAGGTCTCCTTGACAAGAGAATTGCCTTTTCCTGATTCTTCGCCGTTACTAAGCAACCCTATTCTCGGACGTTTTTTCTTGATCAACAGTGCTGAGCAGGATGAGGCCATGATGGCAAACTGAAAGAGATGTTGCGGACGGCAGTCGACGTTTGCGCCAATGTCCATCAGCATGACAGGATCTTTCAACGAGGGGAACAGGCTGGCTATACCCGGACGGGCAATACCTTTCAGGCGGCCCAGTTTACGAATAGCCGCTGCAAGCGTAGCTCCAGAGTTTCCGGCAGACACCATGGCATCTGCCTGGCCTTTCTTGACAAGGTCAAATCCCACCATAATGGTAGAATCTTTTTTCTTGCGTACTGCGTCCACAGGAGATTCATGCATGGAAATAGTCTGCGAGGCATGAACGATGGACAACCTGGAAGTCTCTTTACCGGCATTCTTCTGCCGGGCGACCTGCTCATTCAGCAAGTCCTCAGGCCCCAGCAAAACCACTTCAAGATCATGACGTTTGTTGATTGCCAACAAAGCACCATCAATCAGCAGCTCTGAGCCGAGATCCCCTCCTGTGGCGTCAAGGGCGATTCGCACGAGCTGACCTAACCGAGCTCGTCCTCAATGTGAATAATGGTCTTCCCTTTATATGTACCACAGGCTCCGCATAACTGATGTGGCATCTTGGGCTCGCCGCATTCTGGACAACGTCCGACTTTCGGAGCTGTTAAAAAATCATGCGATCTCCGTTTACGGGTACGGGAATGGGAATGTCTTCTCTTTGGTAAAGCCATGGTATCCTCCAGACAGCTTCTATCCTGCTCATTTATATGTATAAAGCAGTGATTTTTATTTTAAATAAAACATCAGGCGACCACTATGTCGCAAAAATTTCTTATTTCTTCAACTTTGCCAGTACGGCAAAGGGTGATACTTTTTCTTCAGAGACACAACAACACTGTGTATCATTTAAATCCGTTCCACAATGGGGACATAACCCCTTGCATTTTTCCGAGCATATCAACTTCTCAGGCAAGCTCAAATACAGTTGCTGTCTGAGAATCTCTTCCAAGTCAACCACCGGCTGATCCAACATTATGGTATCAAGATCCGTGTCGGAACATTCCAGTTCCTTCATATGCCAACTCTTTTCTAACGAGGCATCCAAAATGAGGTGAAACACAACATCAACCTGAAAAACGTAGTCAGCAAGGCACCGGTCACAAACCAGAGTAATCACGGTTTTCAAAAAACCATGAACCTCGACCCGGCTGTCCCCTTTCCGGTTCAGATTAATCTCTGCTTCAACCGGAGCAATTCTTTTCAGCTCATGTTGTGGAAGCCAAGAATCTTCACTTATCTCATAGCGATTTCCGGTATGAGATATATCAGCAAACTGAACCTGCGTCTTCATATCAACAGTGAAAAGAAACCAATACCTGAATTTGATCAATGAAATAGGAAAGCATACACAAAAAAACAAACTCCTGCCAAGAAAAAAATACCGATTTGCCAGAACACCACGACAAAGAAAAAAACCGGAAGTATTCAGAAAGCCTGAGTCACGAGTGATGCTCTATTGTTTCCTGACAACAGCCCCTTTGCCCCAGACAAGGAGGTGGCGATCACTCACCTGCTCACATTCCAGGTCAAGTCCAGCGCAACACAGCTGCTTCCGTACTTCATCGACTCGAAAGGCAGCCAGCAGCGAATTATAAAAATCCTGTTGCAAAACAGGCGACTCATCGGCAGCATAGGTTTGGACAACATGACGGGCACTCTCTATCGATTCCGGTCGAAACAAATCCATTATCATTATTGATGTGTTTTGATCAGAACATTTTTTTACTGTCTGCCAGAGAACCTGGGGCTGATGAAGATGGTGCAGCAAACTGTTTGAAATAATTGCCTGATACACCCTCTCGTCCCGGGCCATTGGCAGACACTCGCAATGCAGATCAATACAATCGCCAAGCTTTTCCTGTTTAACTGCCTCACGGCCCGGGGCGAGCATGGCCTCTGCACCGTCAATTCCGATAAATTGACACTGGGGGTACCTGTGGGCAAAACGAATCAGGATATCAGCTGGTCCGCATCCAAGATCAACAACCCGCCCCGGTCCGGAAAAATCTGGAAATTTTCGAGCAAAGAGATGCAGAAATTGTTCGTTTGGAACGGAAAAATCTGCACAGGCATAAGCCTGTCCCTGTTCCGGGTTCACCATTAACTCAGGTTCCAGGATACGCTCCATGTTCAGTCCCTGCTCACCGTTTCGTTCGACCGCTGCGTTCTTTAAAAATAAGGCGTACCGGAACAAGATCCAGGCCCAGGCCATCGCGAAAACGATTTTTAAGAAAACGTTGATAAGAGAAATGAATACCCTTGGGAAAATTTGCGATAACGGCAAATGACGGGGGGGCAGTACCAATTTGCGCTGTATAATAGAGTTTCAATCTTCTGCCCCGGTAAAGCGGAGGCTCATGATGGCTCACAGCGGCTGCCAGTAATCTGTTCAAGGCGCTGGTGGGAAAATGCTGGTGAAACTGCCTGTGCATTTTACCGATTACAGGAAACAGGCGTTTGATACCAAATCCCGTTTTTGCGGACACCTTGAACACCGGAGCAAAGGGAATGAAATTTGTGGCCAGACGAATTTCCTCCAACAGCCAGTCCTGTCGTTTTTTATCCTCCTTAATCAAGTCCCATTTATTAATCAGAATCATAAGCGCCCTGCCATGATCCTGAGTATAGCCAATTACCCGGGTATCCTGCTCGGTAATCCCCTCTTCTGCGTCAACAAGAACAACCGCAATATCGCAGCGGCCAAGAGCTTTTAACGCTTTAAGAATCGAAAACTTTTCCAGTTTATCCTTTGTTTTCCCTTTTCTTCTGATGCCTGCTGTATCAATAAGCAGATAATTATATTTATCCCGGCTCAGCAGAGTGTCCACAGAATCTCTGGTTGTACCGGAAATATTTGAAACCACCATGCGTTTCTGGCCCATAATAGCATTGATCATCGACGATTTTCCAACATTCGGACGCCCCAGGAAGGCAAGTCGAATCACACCAGCGGGAAGCTCTGCCGGGGCCTCTACCTTGTCAAGTTTATCAACAAGACCGGTCATCAGGGTCTGAAAACCATAGCTGTGGTCCGCCGAAAGTGCCCAGAGCTCCTTTACGCCCAACTCCCAGAAAGGGGTAATAAGTTCTATTTCAAGCTCAGGTGAATCAATCTTATTGACAACAAAAAATACTGTTTTATCAGTGCGTCGCAGGAGGTCAACTATTTCATGGTCACTCGGGGTCAACCCTTGACGACCATCCATCAAAAACAGAATGACATCAGCCTCATTAATTGCCTGCATGGCCTGATGACGAATATGATTTGTGATAGTATCGTCCTCGTCATCAATCCCGCCTGTATCTACCAGAATAAAGGGATGCTCCTCCCAGCTGACCCGGGCGTAATGACGATCCCTGGTAACTCCAGGAGTTGGGTCAACAAGAGCATCACGACGCCTAGTGATACGATTAAACAGCGTTGATTTGCCCACATTCGGCCGACCGATCAGGGCAACCAGGGGTTGAGAATCATTTTTCAAAACAATAATATTCAGGTGTAAAATGGCAGCTGTAACAGCTAAAGAAAATAATAAGTTTACTTTCTCTCTCTCAAATCCTGAGAGAAAAGATAATCAACAATAGTGATCACTCAGACATCGGTCAAGCATTGATCGACCAGTCTTGTCAAAAAGGGATACCCGGCCTTGGGAACCCGGGCAAGATTTGCCCGCAGACTGAGCAGTGCAGGCCTGATATACTGCCGGAAAAACAATTTACTGCGTTTATAGCTCAAAAAAGCAAAAGCTCCGGCAATTTGGAGGTTTCTCTGCAGGGATAACGCCAGATATTCGTCCTGAAACTTTGACCTTTCATAGGGAATGAGTTGCGTAAGCTCGTTAAAATAACAATCCACCAAGCCTTGTTGTACTTCATCTGACAGGGCCGCATAGGGATCGATAAGTAATGAGGCCAGATCATATCCAAGAGGACCAGAACGTCCTGCCTGATAATCAATGAAACGAACTCTGCCCGACTTCACCATAATATTGCGGCTTTGGAAATCACGATGAAGAAAAAACCGGGAATCCGCTCTTCCTGCCCAGTCTGCCAGTTGTTGCATTTCTTCTTGAACAGGCGAACACTCAACAGGGAGCTTCAGCATATCAAGACATAATGACTGCAAAAAATAACCGGACTCACGTTCCAGCATAACCTTGCGGTCATACTGTGGGGAATCCCAGCACCACTGCGTCTTAAAGCCGGAAAAAGCCCGAACCTGCATTCGGGCAAGCTGCACAACGGCCTGTTCATACAACTCTTTTATATAATCAGCATCAGAATCAGGACGCATCAGCAGGTCATGAAGACGCGTTTTTCCCAGGTCCTCACAAATTAGTAATCCTGTAACTTTATCAAATAGGTACAATTCTGGCACTGGAGCATTAGAGGCAAAAAGATGCCTGCCAATGTTCCAACCGGAGGCAGCTTCTTTCAGGGCCGCAGGATCATTTTCCGGAGGAGCGATGACGATTCTTCGCCTTCCGTCTTTATGAGTAAGCCGACAAAAAAAACGCAGAGAGCCGTCTGGGGTCAACTCTTCAATGGCGATATGTCTGACCTGCCAGTCCAGAAGATCGCAGGCCTTCTCGGCAAGGACCGGAACTGTTGTCACTTTGCCTCGATTTTTTTCATGACCACAGTGCGCACCTGCAGCACCATATCTTCATCAGTGCCCCTGCTCACAGTCAGGGCAACGAGTTTAAGCATGTCTTCAGCTCCCGGGATGCCGGTATCGTCCTCGGAGAGATCTTCTACTTCTGCCTGCCAGTGGAAATCTGTAAAATCGCCTTCAAAATCGCCCTGCCCGGCCTGTACATCATCAAAACCGGCTACTTGTATTTCCGCAATCTTTTGCCTGGCCAGAAGCGAGGCCACAGTCTCAAATCGTGAAATTGCTGCATAGGAAATACTCTGGGATTGAGAACCAAGCAGGGAAACAAAAGAGATAGCAATAATCGCAACGGCGACCATCACTTCCAGCAGGGTAAACCCATCAGACCTGTTTTTTCTATGTAACGGCCAGAAAAACATCATTTTATTGCCAGAACCGCACGTTATCGACCTGCAGTAGTTATGGTATCTTCGTCAAGAGTGACATAGCCTTCCAGCACACGGGTTACCCCAAGAAACGGCGACAGAATGATACTCATTTCATCGCCATTGTCATCACGAAAATGAACAACGGTTTTATCCACATATCCGCGGCTGCTGAAGCGGATTGCCAGGTTGCCAATATCTTTCTTCCCTGCGTGGGCAGTCGCCACATCAACGACCTGCACTGAATCCCCAACATGAACAGAAGAATACGATTTTGTTTTATCCCGTGCTATTGATGACTCGGGAGAAGTGGTGAATAAATGGTTTTTTCGATCATAGCGAAGCACAACTGGTACTCTTTGTGATCTTGCCTGTTGACCTGTTTCAGCAATGAGACCGATAAACTGACGTGCCGTAGACCTGAGCTGATTTGTAAACAGGCTGGAACGTATTTTTGGAACGGCAAAGGCTGTCATTGTGGTCATCAGGGCCATGACCACAATGAGCTCAATAAGCGTAAACCCTTTATCGGTTTCTCTGGAATAGAACTTCAATAGGCACAATGGATTTTTTGTTTAACTTGGTTCACCCTTGCCCCATGGAACGTAATATCTTTTCGAACCCGTATCCACCTGCGGCAGAGCAATTGATTCTGAGATATCACAACTCCCAGTTATTAATATCGGCATCCTGCCCTTCACCGCCGGGTTCACCATCGGGTCCGTAGGACATTAAATCAAAATCTCCATGCAACCCGGGAGAAATATAAACAAAACCATTATCCCAAGGATCCTTGGGTACTCTGGATTTATCAAGATAGCCGCCATTCCGCCATTTTTTGGCCAGCCTGCCGACCGAAGGAGGATCAACCAGAGCCAACAGGCCCTGATCCGTTGTCGGGTAGCGACCATTATCAAGCTTGTATAGCTTTAAAGCCTGCTCAAGAGCCTGTATGTCCACTGCGGCTTTGGTTCGCCGGGCCTCTTCCGGTCTGTCCATGATTCTGGGGACAATCAAGCCCGCAAGAATACCGAGAATCACCATAACAACCATCAGCTCTATCAAGGTAAAGCCGTGGTTGGACGTAAGTATTATTTTTTTTGTTTTCCTGACCTGTCGCATTCTTTCTACCTTAATTCTCTGCTTGTTCTCAAAAAATTTCCTTTTAAATCACACCTGGTTAAACACTTCGCAACATAAAAGCGGACTTGCAAACATGCACCATCCAGCCTACACCAACCACCAGAAGCACAACACTCTTCACTGTTCCCAGCTGCAGGGCCAACCAGGCCAGGCCGATTAACGGCAGAAGTAAAACCCGGACAATAAAACGTAACAGAGAATCTGTTGCAATAACATCAGCAATCGGAGGAGAAAAATGATAATACTGCCGGACAAAAAAACGGCCAACCGAATTGGTGAGCATGAAACTATCCCTGAACTCTCGTAACAGATGGACTGTCGGGTGGAAGACTGAGCCAAAGGCAGCCGTTGCAATAAAGCAGGAATCAGAAGTCCTGAAACCTACGGTATTACCGTAATAAGTCTTTCCCTCAACTATGGCATAAGCTCTGGCATAAAAAAACGATCCAGGCTTCAGATTATCGAGCTTGGCTGTAAAGGTCCCGGTGCCACCGCCTTCTTTCAGACGGCCCTCTTCTGAAAAACCATCCTTCTGGGCTTGAAAAAAAGCCGAATCCTTACCCTTTGAATCTTGAGCTGTGGTTGCCGAATCCCCTGGAAGTGCTTCATCTCCTACTGCTGCGTAAGCCGAAGAAACAAAAAATCCGCCAATACTTTCCAAGGGGCGACTGATCACATCCTGCAGGGAGCTATGTGAAAAAACCGATTCTGCAAAACTGTTAACAGTAAATGAAATTATAGCATCTTTTGAGTTGGCTGTACCAGCTGCATCCTGGCACCTGACATAATACTTGTAGGGGGCAGAACGAATCTTGAGATTTGATAAACTATGTGAGTGGTTGGTTCTGCCAGTCGTCTCAAAAGTATTGTCCATATCTTTAAACTCAGTGCCTGGTGTGACAGACCACTTGCAGGTAGCGGCGACATTTGTTGTTACCTGCAAGGTAATCTTGTCTGCGGGTTTCACATTACCACTGGGCAACAGATTCGTTAATATGGGCTCATCTCCCGGATTCTCCTTTTTTTTATCTGAAGCAGCAACGCCCCCCACTGTTGGATTGGGATACGTGCTGAAAACTATCCCCCGCTCTGTGACAGTACCAAGATCCGAATAAATGGTTACCGGAATGACTGCCGTTGTTCGAGTCACTTCATAGGGTTCTCCGGTAATGATGGATTGACTGCCTTTTGTTAATGCCCGTGGGTCATCTGCCTCATCTTCGCTGTTTTGATTTTGCTGCAGGCTGTAACTTGAAATACCCGCATGCGGGATATCACCAGTGGACATAATGCCCACTGTCACGATTCCGGAGTCTCCCCGGGCAGCTAAAGCGGTTGCAAAATCCTCATCATCGGTAAACGCTGTGGTCAGCACTTCTGCTTTCAGCTCACCCAGATGATCTTCCTCCTGCATTTCAGTAAAAGAATCTTCCACAAACAGCTCAGAGATGCGCAGCCAGGCAGGAGAATCTTCTTCAACCTTTTTTTCTTTGCGCAGTAGATCCTTTTTTACCGTAACTCCGGAGTCCGTATAATTAATTAAAAGAAATTCTTTGACATTTTCTTTAGCGGCATAACCACTGGCAGCAATTCCAGACTCAATTTCAATAACATCATATAACACATCATCATCCGGCCCGACAGAGGTCACAAGCACGCCGTCTTTGTCAAATTCTTTATCAACCTTGCCATCATCGGTAAACTGAAACAGAGCGGCATCACGCTCGCCATCTATACCTACAGAGCCCGCAACTAAAATAGCTCCATCCTTCCGGATGATCATGCCATACCCTTCACTCTGCATCGTTCCATCAGCTGAGATGGCTATGCCGTATTGACCAAAATCTTCATCAAGCAAACCATTTTCGTCAAATCCGACGACCATCATGCCAAGTTTTTCCCCCTCAACATAAGAGCCGGAGACAACCAGTTTCTGATCTTTCTGAATAGCTACACTTTCAGCCTGCGCATCATCTCCTACACCGGTAAAAGAAAATCCCTGTTCCGCAAAATCCTTATCAAGGGAACCATCATCAAGATATCTTGCAAGGACCAGAACTCGTCCGGTTGTCCCCTTAGCTGAACCCGTGACAATGGCTGCACCGTCTTCCTGCAAAGCAACACCTGTTATTTCGTCATCACTGTTGCCAACCGGGGTAACCACGATGCCTTCCTCACCAAAATTACGGTCAAGAGAACCATCACTGTTGTAGCGCACCAGGGCAAAATCCCGGTCAGATTCATTACTGCTGTAACCGACAGCCAAAATTTTACCATCATCCTGGAGAACAAGAGCCAAAGCCTCGTCATCGCCAGATCCCACAGCGGTGGTGACTGTGCCGTCATAGTTAAAATCCGGGTCAAGCGATCCATCTGCCAGCAGACGAAACAGCATAAAATCATGGTCAGCGGCATTTGAGGAAGAGCCGGCCACTACGATTTTGCCATCGGGCTGAACCGCTACGGCATTGGCACGTTCGCCATACACACCGAGTTCAACAGCGACTCGACCATCATTGCCAAACGTTTGATCCAGAGTAACAGCAAAGGCACTGGAAATACTCAACACAAAAAATATACAACACAGGCAGATCAAACGAAGAGTTCGAATGTTCATGGAAAATCTCTCCTGCAAAAAGTAAAATAAACCGTCCCGTCGCAAACTGACGGGCATCAATAGTTCTTTACGCCTCAAAGGGCAGGGTATGAACCCCAGAATAAAAAAAATCGGCAAAACAGTATACCTTTCTATAATACCATTTGCATGACCAAATTACAAACGCTACGCGTAAGGGGCGCAACTGCAGGGAGTACCACTATTTCCCAAAATTACAAACAGGGTACTGACAGCGCTCACAGTTCCTGCATAAACCACCATGCCCCATGTCGGCAAACTCTTTACGGCCGATCATTTCTCCGGTAAGCACCCGGGGCAGAATCAGATCAAGTACAGTGATTTTATGAAACATTCCGCAGGCCGGCACTCCCAGAACAGGCACATCCCCTATACGGCCTATTAAAAACATGGCCCCGGGAAGTACAGGCGTACCATACACGGTTTCCACGGCGCCAGCCTGTGCAATGCCTGTCCTGGTGACGTCATCCGGGTCAACCGACATGCCCCCTGAAGTGACGATCAGGCTGGCCCCATGGGCGATACATTGAGTTATTTCAGCGGCAATACGCTCGGGATCATCGGGTGCAAAAGCAACCATGGTCACTTCTGAGCCAAAATCAGCAAGCTTTTTACGCAGAACCCCTTCAAACTTATCCTTAATTCGCCCGTAATAAACTTCGCTTCCCGTAATAACCAGCCCGACCTGCGCTTTTTTCAAAGGAAGAACCCGGATAACCGCCTCCCCTCCGGAAGCAGTCTTCACCGCCTCCGCCACTAGATTCCGTTGACCAATCAGGGGAATCAGCCGACAGGCAGCAATCTGTTCTCCTTTTTTAACAGGGGTATTGGTGTGCAACGTGGCACACATGACTTCGCCAAGCATATTAAAACTCAGAAGCGCTTCCTTGTTTATTTTCAACAAACCGTCACAGGCCGCTGTTACAGCAACCTTTCCCTCAACGACGGTATTGTCATATTCTGCGCCGGTTCCGGCAAGAGCTGCCACCAGCAGTCGGGCGGCTTCATTTTCATGGATTTCATCCTCTGTCAACTCAAGCACATAAATATGCTCCTTGCCAAGCCGCCGCAGATGCTCCACGTCTTCAGGACGGATGATATGCCCCTTCTTGAAGGCACAGCCCTTAAATTCATCTTTGACAATTTCAGTTATATCATGCGGAAGGACCATGCCAACGGCCTGGTCTACCGGGATGCTCTTTTTCATAGACTTTTAGTGTTGCTACTTATTAATTTCTGGTATTATGATCGCCTGAGTGCAATTGGTATTGTATACGACCTTTCACAGAGAGCGTCAATCCGGAAATACACTTGGCCGGTGCCGCTCAGCAAAAGCATTATAAACTTATCAACACACACAACCTCTTATTTTAACGCTCAAAATAAACATAACACCCCACACATCGAGGTACTTATGAAGAAAGAATTACTCGACATTCTAGCCTGCCCACAATGCAAAGGTCCGGTACAACTCAATAAAGAAGAAAACGGCTTGATCTGCATAAAATGCAGCCTTCAATATGAAATACATGACGGCATCCCGATAATGCTTATTGATCAGGCAAAACCTCTGGCGCAGGAGCAATCTTCCTGATTATCAGGATATTGATCTAGAGGCATGGACATAGGTACTCTTCAGGAAATCACAAAAAACCAGCTCCTCTATTCTGTTCAGGAATTCAACCAGTACCACCTTGCCGAGCGCCTTTTACTTATCGTCTTTTATGGTTTTCTGGCCAAACTTTCTGACCTTTTTATTGACAAGCTCCTGCTCCGCCTAGCGGCCCGTACCAAATGGCAGGCCGATGAACGCATCATGGACATTGTCCATCGCCCAATCTGCTGGACTGTCTTTCTACTTGGCGTGTCCCATGCAGTACTCCTTACCCCTGCCCTACCACCTCCCTGGATAACCATTCTGCCAAGGATTATTAAAACACTGGTTCTCATGGTCTGGTGGATTTCGCTCATTCAGGAAATCACGGCCATGAATGAAGTAAATATGAACTGGGTTTTGCAGAAAATTGACAAAACCCATTTCTACATGATCAAAAATATTTCCCGTATTCTGCTACTCTTTACCGGCATTTTATGGGGGCTTGTTATCTGGGATGTTAACCTTACACCGCTTTTTGCCTCAGCAGGGATTATCGGTATTGCTATTGCCCTTGCCGCAAAAGACACATTGGCCAACTTCTTCGGCGGAATCGCTCTGTTTGTCGACGCGGCTTATAAGGTCGGGGATTATATCATCCTTGATACCGGTGAACGCGGCGAGGTGGTAGAGGTTGGTATTCGCTCAACAAAGATTAAAACACGCGATGATATTCTCATTACTGTCCCAAACTCCATAATGTCCACCACTAAAATCATCAATCAATCAGCCCCCCAACCCCTGTACCGGATTCGCATTGACGTTGGGGTCGCCTACGACAGTGACCTGCGCCTGGTGGAGAAAACCCTTCTTAATGTTGCAAAAGAAAACCGGGCTCTGGCGGAAAAACCGGAACCCCGTGTCCGTGTGCGTAGTTTTGCAGATTCGGCCATCCTGTTCCAGTTACTGGTTTGGGTTCAGGATCCCCGCCACAGGGGCAGAGAAACGCATAACCTGCTCAAAATGATTCACTCGGCTTTTAATGAAAAAAGTATTGAAATTCCATTTCCGCAACATAGTGTTCATTTGCAACCAGTATCAAAAGAGAACAAACCAGGAATTATAATCGACTAGATCCCCGGTTTAATATTTCCAGACCATCACCTCTACACACGGCTCTGTGCAGCCTTTATCTTTTTTATCTTCACCCTCAAAATGAATCAGCACCCTGAGTTCGAGCAGAGCTTAAGAGACAATCTATAGTGGACCCAGAAAATGAGACAGCGTGTTAAGGTAGAATCCACACTGTTCAATACGAGGGTATCCATGAAAAGAAAACGTTACAGTAATGAACTAAAATCAAAAGTTGCACTGGCTGCGATCA
>JALXCX010000114.1 GCA_026990725.1 Desulfobulbaceae bacterium | reverse complement strand
GCCTTCATGCCGATTAAACCGGTTTATGTGGAGCGTATTCTTTCCGGTCTAAAACTCTTTGAATTTCGAAGAACTTCGATCCGGCAAGATACGACCCATCTCATTCTCTATTCTTCATCCCCGGTAAAGAGGATTATGGCTGTTGTGGAGGTGGGCTCTATTATTACGGCTTCCCCGACCGCAACCTGGGAACGAACAAAGCATGCGGCAGGAATCTCCAGGAGATTATTCAGAGAATACTTCAAAGGTTCAAGAAAGGCCTGTGCAATTGAAATAAAATCTGTGACCCCCCTGAACAATCCCCTGCCACCTCATGATATTATTTCGAAATTTCACATCCCACAATCATACAGATATGTTGAACAGTCTTTTCTGGAAAAGGTTATTCTATTAGGAATGAGCCCTGTAACGAACAATAATAAAAAAGGGAAGCTGATCTTTGTCGGCGGCATACACGGTGCCGGAAAATCGACTCTGTGTGCAAAATGCTGCCATGATGCCGGATTTGAACATTTAGTCGCAAGTACTCTGATAGGAGATATTAACCCTTCATCTTTTGATGCTGGCAAAGAGGTTTGCAATATCTCCAAAAACCAGAACAACCTCATCACGGCTCTGTACCAAGTGTGGCAACCAGGAAAAAATTATGTGCTTGATGGTCATTTCACGTTGTTAGATAGTACAGGAGAGATCCGATCCATACCGTTATCCACTTTTGAGGCCATTAAACCAGACAAGTTGATCCTCATCACTGAATCTCCCAGTATCATTATGGAACGGCTTGAATTGCGAGATGGAAAAAAATATGATCAACAGCTATTGGCAAATATGCAGGAGTCGGAAATTACACATGCCAATTGTATCGGCGAGGCATTAGGCATTAATGTTGAGCGTGTTCAGAAAAATTACCAAAGAAAATTTAGTGCGTTACTAAACAAAGAAGCCTCATCCCAATCTATGTATTAATTGAACATCGACCTCAATAAAACTATGAACCACAAAGTCCACAACCAGCTCGTCAACTTCATCTGGTCCATTGCCGATGATGTTCTGCGGGATGTCTTTGTCCGGGGTAAATACCGGGATATTATTTTGCCCTTTACCGTGCTCAGGCGTCTGGATGTGCTGCTGGTGCCAACCAAGGAGAAGGTGCTTGAGGCGTATCGCTTTATCCGGGAACAGGGAATCGGTGATGAATCAGGGCTTACCTCTGTTTCCGGCTATCCCTTTTACAATACCTCAAATTTCACCTTTGACAGCCTGCTCAACGACCCCGATCACATTGATTCCAACCTGGAGGTGTACCTGGACGGTTTCAGTGATAACGTGCAGGAGATTATCAGCAAGGTCAAACTGCGACACCAGCTGGAAACCATGCAGGAAGCCGGGATCACTTATGATCTCATTGAAAAATACACATCCAGAGATCTCAATCTCAGTCCGGAAAAGGCTGTTTCCACCACCGGCGAAGTCCTGCCGCCCCTGACCAACCTCGGCATGGGCTATGTTTTTGAAGAGCTGATTCGAAAATTCAACGAGGATAACAACGAGGAGGCCGGTGAGCATTTTACCCCCCGTGAAATCATCAAGCTGATGACCCATATCGTCTTTGAACCGGTCAAGGATCAGTTGAAACCCGGAGGCACCTACCTTGTCTATGACCCGGCCTGTGGCTCAGGGGGCATGCTTACCGAGGCGGAGGCCTTTGCCGGGACCATTACCGGCGGCAAATCAAAGTTTTTCCTATATGGCCAGGAGGTCAACCCGGAGACCTTTGCCATCTGTACCTCGGACATGCTGATCAAGGACAAGGCGCCGGAAAACATTGTCTACGGCTCAACACTTTCCAAAGACGGCTTCCCGGACAAACAGTTTGATTTCATGCTCTCCAATCCGCCCTACGGCAAGAGCTGGAAGATAGATTTTGATGCCATTGTCGGCGACAGAAAGAAAATCAAGGATCTGCGCTTCATCAAGGGCGTGCCCCGTTCCAGTGACGGCCAGCTCCTCTTTCTCTCCAATATGGCTGCCAAGATGAAAAAGTCGTCAAAGCTCGGCAGCCGGATAGCCTCGGTTCATAACGGCTCGGCCCTGTTTACCGGAGACGCCGGTGGCGGCGAGAGTGAGATTCGCCGCTGGTTTATCGAGAACGACTGGCTCGACTGTATC
>JALXCX010000113.1 GCA_026990725.1 Desulfobulbaceae bacterium | reverse complement strand
TGGGGACAACAGGTGGAGCTCAGGTGCAGAAAGATCATTTTAGAGAAGGAATTGCGTTACTGGAACAGCCGGTATTACCTCTGATTTCCATGGTGAATTTTTTGTATCTGACCGGGGATTTTGCCACCGTGGCAGAGGTGATCGCGGAAATGCCTGAACCCATTGAAACAGCCTATGCCCTGTATGAGCATCCCCGGGAACTGCTGGGCAGGTACCGTCATTGTTTTGTTCTGCTTGAAGAGCTAAAAGGTGATAAAAAAAGGCCGCCCAAGGTGGTTGACGTTGCTGGTAACGAGCTTGATCCCATGTCGGCAGTGAGCGCGCTGGTGAGTCAGCAGGTGTTGGAACAGGAGCTTGAAGCGATTAACGCAGCTCTTTGCGGGCCCTGTGGCTGCTCGTTATGCTGCGTTGGCCCGGATGATACCATGGAACAGCATTTTTTTGAAATTCCCCTGCAGGAAGAGGAGAAAGAGCTTTTTCCGCTGAACCGACACGATGATCCGGCCAGTCGGAACAGTCTGGCCATGGATGAAAAGCCCTTTTTTCTTGCGGACAAACCTTTTTACGCAGGAAATGAGCCCGCTCTCTTTCACTGGCAAAACGGCTGGAGCATGATTCTGCCCCGTCAGACAACCTGTCCGGCCCTTGCAGATGACGGCCGCTGCCAGGTCTATGAAAATCGTCCCGGGGTCTGTAGAAAACCCCAGATCTTCAGCTATGTTCTGGAACCCGCTGATGCCGATGATACCTATCTTTTTCGCGGTTCTCTGTTGGCAATCACCGATTGTCCGTACGTCAGACAGCTTCAGGATCAGATTGCCGCTTACGCGGCAGCCTGTGAACTTGAAATAGTTTTTAAGGGAAATAAGCAATGAGCACAGCCGGAGAAGTGTGGCAGGCAATAGGTGAGCTTAACGAAGAAGAGGCGCTCCATACCCTGACCAGACTTTTTACCCATTATGAAACCCGGTTGCAGCGCAATCCGGAGGATGAAGCCGCAACCCTTTTTTTAACCAATCTGTTTTCGGCCATAAAGCAGAGCCGGGAATGTAATCTCAATAGAAGATAATGAATATTTCACAGATTATTTTGATACTTGCTTCCTATCTTATAGGCGCAATTCCGTTTGGTCTGCTCCTTTCCCGAGGCTCCGGCATAGATATTCGCCAACAGGGCAGTAAAAATATCGGCGCAACCAATGTCTCGAGGCTGCTTGGAAAAAAACTTGGGCTGTTGACGCTGCTGCTTGACATCGCCAAAGGATATCTCCCCATGTTTGTTGCCGGTTTGGTACTGGGTGATGCCCCAAACCGTAACCTGATAACAGGGCTTTGCGGTGCGGCTTCCATTACCGGACATATGTTTCCGGTCTATCTTGGTTTTAAGGGCGGCAAAGGTGTTGCCACTGGACTTGGGGTTTTTCTCTACCTTGCGCCCAGAGCTCTTCTTGGCTGTCTGGCTGTGTTTCTGGCGGCAGTCAGTCTTTCCGGGTTTGTTTCGCTGGGCTCTCTTCTGGCATCAGCAGCCATTCTGCCGGGACTGTATTTTTTTTCCGAGCCCTCCTGGAAATTTATTCTGGCAGCGTATGTGGTGGTGATGATCTGGCTTAAGCATCATCAGAATATAGCCCGATTACTGCAGGGTACGGAAAAGAGTTTTAAAAAGAAGTAAGAAAATGGGCATGAATAAAAAAGAATGGCAGGCCATAGAGCAGGCAAAAGATCTGCTCAAGCTCAACGACAGGGCGACCCTAGGTGAAATTAAACGCTCCTACCACAGGATGTGCAAAAAATATCACCCGGACAAGGTGGGGAAAGATGATCCCAACGGAGAAGTCATGTACCGCATTACCGAGTCGTATGAATTGCTCATGCGCTACATAGAGGAATACCGCTTCCCCCTTTCTCCCGGAGAGCACGACATATACGATGCCGAGGACTGGTGGATGGACCGTTTCGGTCAGGACCCACTCTGGAGCGGTTCAAAACGCAGACGTTAATTGTTGTTGGTCTTTCCGCAATTAAGGGCTAGCAAAATATCACCAATTGAACAATTATATTGTAATATCAATCAGTTGTAACTGGTAACATTGCCTGTGTCGTATTGTTTTGTTGCCAATCGTGCTAAAGTATAGAACTCTTTTTTATTCTGGACAAGATGATTCATCTTC
>JALXCX010000112.1 GCA_026990725.1 Desulfobulbaceae bacterium | reverse complement strand
GTCGATTATGAGTCTGCGGCAGGCAGTGCGCAAGCCTTTTAAAAAATCTCCCTGGGGATGAACATCAAGCTCTTCTGTTTTTAAAGGACAGATGACATGCTTGTACGCTTCCAGGGGCAGATTAAGTTTTTTGGTAACATAGTGAAGAATATGAGTGAAAACTTCTGAATCGGATTGATAGCCGGCATACCCGGGAATATTTTTTCCTATAAGCCATTCTTTAATGGGGACAAAGGCAGTGTTCTCACCATTTGTCATTGTGCCGATACCCTGAATAAAAAACGGATGGCAGGCATAAAGATTGATCCCGTAATTCGTGTTCTGGCGGCCCTGAGCCATGACAACACGGGCTTTTATCAGTCCGTCATTAAGACCGAGCGCATTACCAATATCAAGCGGCCAGCCCACTTCCTTGATCATGATGACATCTGACCAGAAGGAAAAAACTGTCAGGTCATTGCCGTGATCTTCACCGTCCTTACGAAGAAAAAGACGCGTCTGCATCAGTTTTTCTTCAAGTTCTGCCTCGCTCAGCCCGGAAGGTTTTTTATAGACCCGGACAATATACTGATAACGATCCTTGGCCTCTATTAATGAGGCATCAACATCAAATTCATGGTCATATTTCTGCTCATAACCACTTTGTTCCATATAAAGATTGAGGCGGTTAAAGGCCTCTTCAGTATGGGCAATACCTGAAAGAATGACATGTTTGTCTTTCTTATACTTAAAATCTTCAAAACTGACGCCGCGCAACAGCAGACCAAGTCCACTGCCATCGTACCCTTCCTTCATGGCCTCCATGCCGAGCAGGACTTCATACGGAGAAAAGGGCGTATCTGCGGTTTTCAGGGCTAAACGACACATAAAATACTCCGGAAAATTGACAATACGGTTTTAAGATACAACGATGTGCAAACCACGTAATGGTATCATTTTGTTGTCTGCGGACAGAAAGAAACGATTACAGGTAAAGCTTAATTCTGTCAAGTGCAAAGCATGTTCCAGCCCAAAATTTCTTTGGGCTGGAACAAAAAACGAGTATAAAAATGGCGCTGTCCACTAGGAACAGCGCCAAAGAACAAAAAATGGAAAAAAGAAAGAGTTACCGTTTAATCCGAAAGAACCTTGCTGATATTTCGAGCTTTATCAACCTTTTCTTTCACTGAGGTCACTTCTCGAACACCTGGCAGATTCTTTTTAATATCAAGTCCAGCGTCTTCGACATCATCCAGCCCCCGCTTAAAAGAGCCTATCGCCTTACCAAGCCCGGAGCCTATTTCCGGGAGTTTTTTGCCACCAAAAAAAATAAAGGCAATGGCAAAAATAACGACCAACTCAGGAGTTCCTAATCCAAACATGGGCTTTTCTCCTCTATTAAACCTGTTGCCAGATATTTGTCATAACTTGAACTGACATATAAAAATAGAATTTCAGCAATCCTTTGTTTCGCCTTCGTCAATCACTTTGGATTCATCTTCTTTTTTCGTGGCATCCTTAAAATTCCTGATTCCCTTCCCTATACCGGAACCAATTTCAGGCAGTTTGCCCGCTCCAAAAATAATGACTATAATGACCAGAATAATAATCAGTTCAGGCATTCCAAGACCGAACATAATGTCACCTATAAATTATTGTTGTGATACCAGAGGCGGACGACCTAAATCATCTCTACCTAGACCGGTATTACGAGAAAAAATGAATATCCTACCCGGCAGCAAGCCAAAGGGGTTATAAAAATAACCCAAGGAACCGGGATATTACAATCGGGAACATAAAAAAATATCAACCAATTTAATAATGCCAACATAGCACCGGGCCGGGCTTTCTGTCAATAGCCATGAACCACGGACTATGGGCCCTTAATACATTCCCCGTACTTTCCTGCCCAGCTCTGACACTTCCCGCAGAATTTTGTTTTCATCAAGAGTGGTCAAAATTCTCTTCTCCATGACAATGCGACCATTAATGACACAATGAAGGACATCACTGCCACGGGCGGTATAAACGACATGAGAGATAGGGTTATAAACAGGGGTTAAATGCGGCTGATCCATATCAAGCACAATAAGATCGGCCTTTTTACCGACCTCAAGAGAACCGATCTGTTTGTCCGCACCCAGAAGCCTGGCCCCACCCATGGTTGCCGCATGGAGAGTTGATGTAGCATCCATGGCCGTCGGATCCATTT
>JALXCX010000111.1 GCA_026990725.1 Desulfobulbaceae bacterium | reverse complement strand
GGTGGTGATAGGCCTTTCCGTGCTCATGGGCTATGCAGGACAGATTTCCATTGGCCATGCCGGTTTCTTTGCCATTGGCGGTTATTTATCCGCGGCATTGACCACCCATAACCTTGTTTCCCTGCAGACGCATCCGCTGATTAAGGCGCTTGGCTCCATGGGTATGCTTGTTTCAGGGCAGGATCTCTATGGAGAACAGCTGCTGGCCGTGGCGCCGTGGCCTGCCTGCCTGTTTGCCCTGGCTGTTGCTGCCGTGGTCGCCCTGGTTCTCGGGGTACCGGTGCTTAAATTGAAAGGCCATTATCTGGCAATGGCCACCCTGGGGTTTGGTATAATTATTTTTCGGATCGGCCTTGCCACCGAGTTTTTTGGTGAGGCTGACGGTATTTCCGAAGTGCCGGCTTTTATGCTGCTGCCACCCTTTGCCGGTCTGCCTGGTTTGAGTGTGAGCGGTGATTTTGGGCACAGGGTAGAAAACTATTATATTGCCTGGGCCCTGCTTGTCTTTGGCATGGTTTTGCTGCTGAACCTGATAGATTCCCGGATCGGGCGTGCGTTGCGCTCGGTTCACGGATCAGAAGAAGCTGCTGAGGCAATCGGAATCAATACTGCCCGGCTGAAACTGGCTGTTTTTGTGCTCAGTGCCGTGTTTGCCGCAGTTGCCGGGGTTTTTCTTACCCATTATAACGGCGGCATCGGGCCGAGCGAAGCCTCTGTGATGAAATCGGTGCGCTATGTGGCCCTGGTCGCTGTTGGCGGCATGGCAAATCTCTGGGGCGTTTTGATCATGGGAGTGACCCTTACCTTTCTCTCCCTGCGTGGAGTGTTTGGCTCCTATGATGATGCAGTTTTTGGTACGATTCTTATTCTGGTGATGCTCTTTGCCCCGGATGGTATTTTAAGCATCCGGGGCAAGGCCTTCCTGGCGAAATGTAAGAAAACCGTGGATGAGTAAGCGATCCATTTTTTACCCGGTGATACCGGCTCTGGTTGAGACTTTATGCTTGAATTAACTTCCATCAGCAAACATTTTGGCGGCTTGAAAGCCGTTAATGACGTCAGCTTTTCCGTGCAGGAAGGTGTCATAAAGGCAGTCATCGGGCCCAACGGAGCAGGAAAAACCACGCTCTTTAACCTGATTGCCGGGAATCTTGGCCCCACTGCCGGTGCAATAACATTTCGCGGTCAGGAGATCCAGGGGCAGAAACCGCACCAGATCGCCTGTCTTGGTATGTCACGAACTTTTCAGAACATAAAGCTGTTCCACGGCATGACAGCACTGGAATCGGTCATGGTTGGCCGCCATATCCAGAGCCGGGCCGGGTTTCTGGCCGGGATGTTTCATACACCATCAAGCCGGAGAGAAGAAAAAGCTATCCGTGATAAGGCCTATGCCTTGCTGGAGTTACTTGAGATAGCTGAATTTGCCGATGTGGAGGCCACTAGCCTTGCCTTTGGCCAGCAACGGGCAGTGGAAATGGCCCGTGCCCTGGCCACGGAACCAAGGCTGCTGCTTTTAGATGAGCCTGCAGCCGGTTTAAATATTTATGAAACTGCCGAGGTGGCCCGTCTTATCAGCCGTATCAGGGATATGGGTATTACCGTGCTGCTGGTGGAGCACGATATGTCACTTGTTATGGATATTTCTGATGAAATTGTGGTCCTTAGTTTCGGCAGTAAAATTGCCGAAGGCGAACCGCTGGCCATTCAGCAGAATCCGGAAGTCATCAAGATTTATCTTGGCGAGGATGAGGAAATTGCAGCATAAACAGCAGCCCGACCGGCACGGCTGGCCCTGTTTTTTGTTTGCGTTCACTTTAAATGATAAAAATATCCAGGTAACACGACGTAATATGGCCTTTTTTAGATAAATTATCTATGTTAAAAATTAGAAATCTTGATGCCGGATACGGCAAGTTACGGGTTTTGAAAAACATCTCCCTTCATGTTGATGGTGGTGAGATTGTCACCATGATCGGGGCAAACGGCGCTGGAAAAACCACGCTGCTTTCAACCATCATCGGCCTTGTTCAGCCGTCGGCCGGTTCTATCTCCTTTATGGAACAGGATTGCGCCAGGCTTGCCTCCCGCCATATTGTGGCCTCGGGATGTGTGCTGGTGCCGGAGGGCAGGCAGGTTTTTGCCCCCATGTCGGTGGAAGAAAACCTGATTCTTGGTGGTTATGTACTCC
>JALXCX010000110.1 GCA_026990725.1 Desulfobulbaceae bacterium | reverse complement strand
CTGTCTTACTGGCGGCGATACAGGAAATACCCAGGAGGGTCAGGGCCAGGGCTATGAGTTTGTCCCGTGTTATTTTTTCATGAAAAATACATCTTGAAAGGACGATCACCCAGGCCGGAGCCGTGTACAGCAGCACAGAGGCCAGAGCCGCTCCGCCCTTGTCGACAGCAATCTGGTAAGCTCCATAGAGCAGGGCAATACCGAGCACGCTGAACAGGCCAAGGGGGAGGATTTCTTTTCTGTCAACTCTGATCGACTGGGTCCTGATCAGAATTTCCACGCTGAAGCAGCACCAGGCAAACAGGGCTCGCCAGAAAGCCACTTCCATGGCTCCCAGTCCCTGGCTGTAAGCTATTTTGCCAAATGGGCCTATAAACCCCCAGAGAGTAGCCGCAACCATAATGCAAAAATAGCCCCTTTGTTTTTGGGAAAATTCTATCATAGAATCAGCCTGCCGGTTTGGCCCCCTGATCCGTAAAGAGTTTCATGAAAAATACCATGTCTTTGGCTTACGCCTGGGCGCAGGATGGTCAAAATACCTTTAAATGGCTTTGGATGCTACCTGAAAGAGCAGCTCGTCGATCTGCTCCTGATCATAGCCCAGATCCCGCAGGGACTGCCGGTAGCTTTTCAGGAGGTTTTTGGCTTTGAGAGGATTCCCTGATTTCAGATACAGCGTATAGAGAAGGGTGATCATGCGGTCATCCATGTGGTCATACCTGAGAGCCTTTTTTAGAATGCTGATGGCTTCAGCTGGGTTGTCTGATTCGGCCAGAGTTACAGCCCAGGTGGTTGTCATCCTGGTGAGCAGAGTTGTCATCTGGTCATAATATTGCATTGTGACATTGTTCATGAAACTATCAGATTCCAGAGGGCCGGTCCAAAAACACAGGGCACGGTAAAAGGCGTTTCCTGCCTGCCAGAATCGCTCGGCATGGGCATGCTTGAGGCCTGATGCCGCCAGTCGTTCAAATTCAACAGAATCTATTCTGCAGTTCTGCAGACTGAGTACCCCCTTGCTCAGGACCAGATAATGTTTGACCGGCTGATCAAGAATTGTATTGAGCACTTTACGCAGTCTGGCAAGCAGCGTGTCAAACTTGGCCTTTGCCTTGTCCGGCGGGCTGTCCGGCCAGAGTTTGACCTGAATTGTTTCCTGATCAAGTTGTTGTTGCGGGCTGGTGAGGAGCAGGCTGAGGAGGGTTCGCTGCGTGGGAGTAAAACTGGCGATAGTGAGAATGTTCTTTGGGGCAAGACCTACTTGAAAGGGGCCAAGGATGGTTATGTTCAGTAATGGCAGAGCTGTACCATCCTGGAGAAAAACAGAGTTTAGTCGTTTTTTTGCCAGTTGATTAACATATATCGTTTCAATGGAGTTGTTGATGGCCAGACAGAGCAGCTCTTCCATGAACTTCGGTTCCCAGGACCAGAAGAACGAATACTGTTTTTTTCGGAAAATAGACAGGGCCTGGGACAGGTCAGCAAGGGCTGCTTCCTCACGGTTGATGTGCAGATTCAGATGGCAGCGGTGGAACAGGGCTGCGGCCATAAGGTATTTTGAGGGAATCTGGCGGGCTTTGGCAAGAGCGAGGTTGAGCCGGGTCATGCCTTCCTCGGTCATGTCAATCCGGCTGTAGGTTGCCCCGGAAAGGATTTCAAAGAGTGTCTCGTAAAAGGGTCCTCCGGCCTCGTTTCTGAGTTTTCCCGCTCTTTTGATATCTTTGAGCGCCTCTTCTTTCTTGTTCTGCAGGGCATACAGGTAGCCGCGCCATTGAAGCAGCTGGCTTTGCATATGAGGTATCCGGGCTCTTTCAGAGGATTCCATACCCTGCAGGAGTATCTCTTTTGCCCTGTTCAGTCTGCCGGTTGCAATGAGTCCTGAACCGGCCCAAACATAAACATACGGCGCTGTGATGGTCTGTTGGACTATTTCGGGGTCAACAGTACTTCGAAGTAGTTTCCGCTGACGTTCACAGTTGATAAGATCTCCGTATTTACTCAAAAAGTGGATGTGGAGAGCGCGTTGTGAAAGTTTGTTGGGCATGCTCACCAGGGGATCGTGCAGAAAGGAAAATGACGACTCGATTTCCTGGAGGCTTTCCCTTGGGTTCCCGGTAAGAGATTCGGCGTATCCGCAAATGAAACGGCAGGCAGATATGCCGTTATGATTATTATACTTGAGCGCAAGGTCCCGGGCCATGTGCGCATAATAGCGGGCCTGATACATGCTGCAGTTAAAGAAACAGTAGCCGGCAGCAAGGTTGCGCGTCACCATTATGCGGGCATTGGCCGGAAGTTCATCCTGGTGGCGGAGAAGGAGTTCTTCAACCCGTGGAAGAAGCTGAGCACCGGTATGGTACTGACCAGAGACAACCATATGGAAATATATGATCTGGGCAAGTGCCAGTAATTCTCCGACACCTTCGCCAAGAATGTTGAAACGGTTGCGGGCCGACTCAAGTAAGGGCAAAGTATTTTGAGGATGATATTCAGAATAGACCAGTCCGCTGAACAGGGCGAGCCAGCCATGCTGAAGCAATCGCTCTTCCGGGATTTCTTTGAGCAGAGTGAGCAGGGTGATACTTCTGTTTTTGGCCACCAGTTCCAGCCCTTCAAGTTGGAGCAATTCCTCCAGTTTGCCATAATTCTGTTCAGCGACATAACAGGCAAGAGCTTTTTCTGTGGCGCCTCTTTGCAGGTAATAGGTTGCCGCTGTATGTGAGATCAGGTTGATCTCTTCTGCGGGAAGTGTCTTTTTGGCCCGGTGCTGGAGAAATTCCTGGAAAAGGTGATGGAAGCGGAAAACATGGAGATCGTCGTCCAGTGGATAGACAAAGAAGTTATCCTGCATCATCTCAAAGATTTTTTTGCCGATTAATTCGTTGTTGGTTATTTCCCGGGCAAGATCAATCGGGATCTCCTTCAAATAGCTCAGTTGTAACAACGGATATTGCAGTTCCTCAGGTATATGACTGAAAATTTCGTCACGAAAGTAATCAAGCATTTGCGGCGGGCTTAACCTGCCCGGAAGAGGCGAATGAATCTTGCGACCTCCCGGGCCGGATCGGCTGGCCAACAGGACTCCCATAATCCAGCCACCAGTGGAACGGCGGATTTTTTCGGCCTCCTGCCTGGTGATCTGTGTCTTCATGGTCGTTGCCACCAGATCTTCAACTTCCTCTGTGGACAGACAGAGATCGTCGTTGTCCAGAAACAGGGTATTATTACCATAACGAAGTATTTTTGACTTCAGAACCAGCGGTCGCCGACTGATCAACAGAAAGTGCAGATGCGGGGGCGACGTATCAATGAGATGATCAAGCCCTGAAAGGGCGAGAGCCGCCTGCTCGATGAGATGCAGATCATCCAGAACAAGATAAAAATCGCCGGCCAGATATTTATCCAGATCCGTAAGCAGAATGTTGAGACAGCGGTTGATGTCAAGGGGGCCGATTTCTCCCTGTTGAATGATCTGGTTCAGCCTGGGACAGCTGAACCCTCTGAGGCTGCGTTGAAAAGTCTCCATCAGGGAGGAAAGGAGCAGAACCGGGTCGGCATCTTCAGGGCCAATCTGGTACCAGGCAAAGCGGAGGTCAAAATGATCAAGGAACTGGGTCGCCAGGACAGATTTTCCCTGGCCGGCCTGCGCCTCAATCACCAGAGTCTTGACATTGGGAGCGTGGGAACCAATTTTTTCTGTAATGAGATGTGAACGGCTCAGACTGGTGTGGATATCCAGTCGGGGGGGATAAAATTTATTGGACGGAATGTCCTGCTGGAAAGTATTGTCTGGCTGCATTCGACCTTCCTGCCTACTGCGTATAGGTGAACGTAAATATTACTTATAGCAGGAAGTATCTTGATTTGTCAAAGAAAAACGGAGGCATATGCCTCCGTTAATGCTGGAAATTATCAAATCTTCTTCTCTATCTGCTCTCCGGTACACCCAGCTTTTTGAGGATAATGCCTAAGGGGCAGAATTTGGTGAACCCGTACTGAAATAGGTTTGCCCCGATAAAAAGGGTAAAGAAAAGAAAATATTTATGGACAAAAAACGGGTTATGGGCAGGATCTACGCCCAGGGTGACACTGACAATAATGAAGAGTCCTGCAATGGTATGAATCCAGTCATTAACGACCATGATAATTCTCCTGTGTTGAATTGATATTCCTTAGTTATTTTTGTTGTAAGACTCCGTCCTCCTGTGGCGGGTCCGTTTATTCATGGGCGGGTAACTCTTTTTCCGCGTATTTTTTCCGTTCTTTTTTAAAAAGCCATTTCTGGCTTACAGTGAGAAGTGCCGGAAGTAGCCAGAGCGTTGTCAGGCCCGAATAAAAAATAATGGCTGCCAGAAGAATGCCAATTGTCTGGCAGGGGATGAGCGGGGCAAACAGCAGCGGAGCAAAACCAGGGGAAAGAAGGATAATGTTTCTGGAAATTGCCCGGGCCGGTTCCGTAAATATGTCTGAAAGAACAGCGGTCCAGTCGCCGGTTTTTGCCATGGTCGAGCGGGCGCGGTACAGGAAGTGGATGGAAAAATCCACGGCAAGGCCAAGGGTGAGAGCAGAGAGAACGGCAACAGGTGCGTCATAATGCTTGCTGATCAGGCCAATGCCTCCGTAAATAACAGCGCTGGTAAAGACGGGTGGAACCAGCGCCAAAGCGCCCCATACGGCCGACCGAAACAACAATATTATCACGAGAAAGACCGCGACAAAGCTGGACAGGAATGATCTGAGCATGCCAGCTTCCATTTTTTTCTGCCAGGCAACATTGATAGAGGCCGGTCCTGCCCAGTTACGAGAGAGCTCCACCGGCGGCGGATTTTCTTTGAAGTAGTTTTGCACAGCGGCCACAACCTGGCCCATATCTTTCTTGTTACCACTTTGTAACTGCAGACAGATATTTGCCCGGGTGTAATCTGGTGTAACAAGGTGCCAGAGGGCGTCGGGCTTGTGGCTTTTTTGAAAGGATGTCAATGCCCGGGCCACCCCGCTGACAGTATCCGGGATGGTAAAATAGCCGGGGTCGTTGGCAAAGAGTTCCTGATGCACCTTTTGGGCAACATCACTTATCGAGTTGGATTTTCCCACATACTCCAGTCTGACTAAATAGGCCTGCAGGCCGGATATGTACTTCAGCACATCAGGACGTTTAAAAATTTCTTTCTGGTTCTGCAGCCGTTCGATGCCGTCCAGCGCCGTTGACCAGCGGTCATAGGCAATGTCGTCATCAGGGGCAATCCGTTCAAGCTCGGTTTCCCAGGCATGGTTCAGTTTGTCGATCAGCCCTTGTCCCGTACTCGTTGTCACAGAGGCTTCAAGGATTTCATTAAGAATTTTTTCCCGAATAGCCGGAGATTCGGCCAGTCGCTGGTCAAGATATCTGGTGAGCCAGTCAGCGGCTTTTGCTGGAGGCATTTCAGCATTTCGGCCTTCAAGAATGAGGTTGGCTTCGTAAGTACCGCCAAAATACTTGTTGAGGATTTGGTCGGCAATCCGTATTTCATGGCCTTTTTTGAACCATTTGACAGGATTGTCGTTGACCTGAATCATGAAAATTCCGCTTACGGCAACAGTCATGACGGCAAGATGAAAGATAAGAACCAGCCAGGGTCTTCGGGTGGAGG
This sequence comes from Desulfobulbaceae bacterium, assembly GCA_026990725.1. Taxonomy (GTDB): domain Bacteria; phylum Desulfobacterota; class Desulfobulbia; order Desulfobulbales; family Desulfobulbaceae; genus Desulfobulbus_C. The sequence goes on along the minus strand of JALXCX010000110.1, from coordinate 1,903 downwards.
TTTTTTTTATCCAGCAAAGATGACGGTTGAGCAGTGAGGCCTCAGATCCCGGAGCAATTTGTTTCCCTGTCCCGAAATTAATCAGACTGCTTTCCTTCATCATCATGATGTTTGCCGGGATGAAAACAGTGGTCAGCAGCCATGCCAGCATAATACCAATGGCAAGAAAGATGCCTGAGACCTGAACCGGAGGTATTGGGGTAAAAGCCAGTGCCGCAAAACCTGCTGAAGATGCAAGGGAGGTATAAAGCATGGGGCGAAAGAGCTGGCGCATAACGTGTACAATTGTGCTTTTTCGATCAAGCCGGTTTTGATATTCATCAAAAAATTCAGAGAGAATGCGGATAGAAGCAACCAAGGCAATGGGCAGAATGAAAAAAGGGATCATTAAACTTACAGTATGTAACGTCTGGCCCGTGGCTGGAAAGAGTCCCATGGTGGCAATAACCGTACACAAAGAAATAATAAGCGGAGAAAGAATGAGCTGCAGATTGCGGAAGAAAAAGAGCAGGAGCAGAAAGGTCATCACCAGCGTCAGGGCAGTGTAGATTGCCATCTGGGTCAACATCTCCTTACCCAGGGTGTCTTCGGCAACAGGAAGGCCGGCGATGTAGAACTGGTCATCACCCATACCGATTTCTGCAATTTTTTCTTTCAGTTTCAGGCTGACAGTATGGGCGTAATCCTTGCTGGTGATGGGCAGATATATAGAAAGAGCACGGCCGTCCTCCGAGACAAGTGTTCCTTTGAGCAGTGGGTTGTTCAGGGCGTTATCCCGGATGCGTAACGCCTCTTTGCGGGTTGCAGGAGGCTTTTTCATCAGCCATTCAAAGCGGACCTGGCCCAACCCGACCTGCTGGATGGTATCGACATTGTCGGGGGCGATTATATCCCGCTCGATCACCCGCCGATCGGGATTCGTGTCATCGGAAAGGGTTGCGGCAAACCTGCTCAGTGTATCAACTTTTTTAAGCGTTTCCGGGTTAAATACCCCGTCCGGATGCTTTGTATTGAAAATACCCAGAACAATGACATCATGGAGATCGAAATCAAGTTTGGTCTGATCGTGAAAAATTTGGGCAGCTTCATTTTTTGAAAGCATCTTTTCAGGATCAGTGTCCAAATGGATCCTGGTGATAAATACCCCTGAAAGAAGGGTCATCAGCACCATGATGGTGGTGATGATTTTAGGTTTTTCCACTGAAAATCGGATGAGGCTGTTTGCTGGCTCCATTATTGCTCTTACGCGTTGTGGTTTGAGGTCGTTTTTTGGGGCTTGCTGCAGAAAATATGTTGCAATGCTTTCATTAATTCGATGATGCGTTCATCCTCTATTCGATTATAGATGAAATTTGACTCTTTTCGAAAGTCGATGACGCCCTGGTTGCGCAGAATATTCAGGTGCTGTGTAATATTGGCTCCGCTTGTTTTCACAGAATTTCGTATTTCACTGACAGATAACTCCTGATCCTGGAGCAGACAGAGTATTTTCAGGCGAATGGGATGGGAGATTGATTTCAGCAGCAGGGCCAGGTCTTCAACCTGTTCATACATTCTTTTTCTCCATGGTTATTAAGTAATAAAGAATTTAGTTAAGCTGTGATTCTTTTTTTGTCAATGACTAAAAACCGTACAATCGGGGTTGTCTTTTATTTGGTATCCTGCAGCTCTTTGGGCAGTGAATAATAATGAACGTTTTGGGTCTTGGTTGGCGCAGCTTTGTTGAAATATTGGTTAACCTGTTGGGGGATGCTGGTTACAGGTTTGTCTGTTATCAGCTCGTACAGAATGGACAGGGCCAGAAGTGTTGTCAGGCAACAGATAAATTTATTTCTGCCGCTTTTTCTGGTATTAAAGACAACCAGCAGAACAAGAAGGCTGGTCATGATGATGAGCCGATATT
>JALXCX010000109.1 GCA_026990725.1 Desulfobulbaceae bacterium | reverse complement strand
GCCCGGTCCCTCACTGCCTGGGAATTCAAATGGAACGTAAAAGCAAAGGCGAGAATTCCCAAGACCTTTACCCGGGCCTATCCGGAGGCGGAATGTTCTGTGGTGACGCCTGAGAACTTTATGGATTTTTTAACAGGTTCGATAGACTGAAATGCGAAACGCACTGGCCAGGGCCGTAACAGTTATTGAGTCTTCTCAATCAGATAGCAAAGGAGAAAGAAAATCTTTTTCTGATTATCTTTTTTTTGCAAATATTATTCTTCTTGGTGATCCGGGGGCGGGGAAAACACATACTTTTGAGGCAGCGGCTCGTGAAGAAAGGGTTGGCAGCTGCAGAGTTCGAGAATTTATGGCGGTCCCAGGTATTCCCGTAGGACAAGACATAATTTATCTTGACGGGCTTGATGAATATCGCTCCAGAAGTGATGATCGGAGCCTGGTCATCCAACTTGTGCGGATGCTGCAGGAGCAGGGAAAACCCAAAATCCGTCTTTCCTGTAGAAGTGCGGACTGGCTTGGCGACAGCGACCTCTCACTTTTCAAGCGGTTTTTCGCAGAATCTTCTTTTGTTGTTCTCAACCTTGAGCCCCTTTCTGAGCAAGAAATCACTCACATATTAGGCAAGAAGGAAATCTTTGATCCTAAAAGGTTTACAACCAAAGCGGAATCACTCAACCTTACCGCTCTTCTTGGCAACCCCCAGACCTTGATCATGTTGGCGGATGTTGTCCGTAACGGCACATGGCCGACCACGCGTAAAGAGCTTTTTGAAAAATCCTGTGACCTTTTACTGGAAGAGCACGACACCGAACATGCCAGGACTGGACAGGGGACTTTTAGTTCCTCGGAACTCATTGAGTCGGCCGGGGCAGTCTCCGCCACTTTGCTTATTTCAGGCGCACCAGGTGTTTCCTTGCGGGAAAATAGTTCGGCAACCAGTGAGTTTCCTTCATACAGAACCATTGATTTTCAGCACAAGGAAAAACTTCAGGCCTGCCTGACGAGAAGATGTTTTTCTTTTGTTGATACTGAGAATGAAGCGGTTACCTACATTCATAGAACCGTGGCTGAATTTTTAGGCGCTCAATGGCTGGCCCGGAAAGTCCGGGCAGGGTATCCTTTTTATCGGGCCTTGAGCCTTATCGGCAAGGACGGCTGTCCCGCTTCAGAACTGCGGGGTCTGTATGGTTGGTTGCCGCTTTTCCTTCCTGAACATGCCGAGATATGCCTACAAAATGATCCCTACGGCATTTTAATGTATGGTGACGCAGCTTCTTTACCACTATCTCTTCGAAAAAAATTATTGAAAAACCTGAACCGGTTATCGAAATCCGATCCCTGGTTTCGGGATGGTAACTGGGCCCATGTTCAACTGGGGGCTTTATCAGGGGAGGATATGGTGGATTCCTTCCGGGATATTCTGCTGAACTCAGGTTCCTTCTACCTCCGAACACTCATTCTTGAAGCCATTGCCAATGGACCTGAACTGCGGCAGATGAAAGATATTTTATTGGGTATTGTTGAATCCGGCAAGAATTTCAATGAGGCCGCATTGGCCGTTGAAGCATTGCTCAACGTTGTTCCCAACAGCGAAAAGAAGATTGTTGATATTTTCCATTCTACCCTGAAAAAAAATCCCCAGACAGCACGACTCCGTGGAGAAATTTTATCCAGATTGTATGAACACACTTTTCAACCGGAAGATGTGATCTCCGTTTGTCATGATGTACTCCATGATACCGAAGAACATGCTATCGGAGAATTATGGGGATTGGCGACAACGCTGCCGGAAAAAGCACTTCCAGATATTCTTGACACCCTGACAGTGCTTGACACGGGTGAGGAATTCCAGGGTAAAAGAACAAATCAGCATATTATTGGATATGTTTTTGAACAATTACTTCTTCGGCTTCTTCAAACTGATTTTACCCCCCAATCGGTACGATTGTGGGCATGGCTCAAAACGTGGTTCTTTTTCAGAGGCAGACACAGGACCAGTAACCATCATGATATCAATTTCTGGCTTAAGCAGAATCACTCCCTTGTCTTTAAGATGCTGCTATCGGCTATCGCCAAGGTCGAGAAAGATAGATACAGGGACTTCTGGTCAGATTTTGAACAGATTACCATGCGCTCCCTTATTGGCGAAGACCTGATACGCTTGGTGTTCAGAGAACTTGAGAAAAAATCTGATCTATCTGATGC
>JALXCX010000108.1 GCA_026990725.1 Desulfobulbaceae bacterium | reverse complement strand
TGTCAACACGTACATTGGCGGATTCCTGGCCCGGCGGCTGGTAGACGGTGAGCCTGCCCGTGGAAGGCAGAAAATCCCGGACCGGATCTTCGGCATAGATGCGTGATTCCACTGCCCAGCCCTGCACCCGGATGTCCTTCTGGCTGACCGGCAGTTTTTCGCCCGCAGCCACTCGGATCATCAGTTCGACCAGGTCAAGGCCGGTAACCATTTCCGTAACCGGATGTTCCACCTGGAGGCGGGTATTCATCTCCAGAAAATAAAAATTGCGCTCCTGGTCAACAATACACTCAACCGTACCGGCTGAGCAGTACTGAACAGCCCGGGCCAGCATCACGGCCTGCTCGCCCATGGACTTGCGGGTGGCCGCATCAAGAAAGGGTGAAGGCGCTTCTTCAATGACCTTCTGGTGCCTGCGCTGCAGCGAGCATTCCCGCTCCCCCAGGTAGATAATGTTCCCGTGGCTGTCGCCAATGATTTGAATTTCTATGTGGCGTGGTTTTTCAATGAATTTTTCAATCAGAATGCGGTCATCGCCAAAACTTGACCTGGCCTCATTGGCTGCCCGCTCAAATCCTTCCCGGCATTCTGCCTCGTTGCGGGCAATACGCATGCCCTTGCCGCCGCCGCCCGCAGTGGCCTTGAGCATCACCGGGTAACCGATTTCAGCCGCTTTACGCGTTGCTTCATCGGCATCCTGCAATATACCGTCATACCCGGGGATTGTGCTGACTCCGGCTTTGGCCGCAATCTGCTTGGAGGTAATTTTATCACCCATGGCCTGGATTGCGCCAACCGGCGGCCCGATAAAGATGATGTTTTCCTGTTCAAGCTGCTTGCAGAAGGTGTCGTTTTCCGAGAGAAAGCCATAGCCCGGATGCACGGCTTCAGCGCCGGTTTCCAGGCAGGCCGCAATCAGCTTGTCGATGACAAGATAGCTTTCAGCAGCAGGGGACGGCCCGATATGAACGGCCTCGTCCGCCATCTGAACATGCAGGGCACCTCTGTCGGCATCAGAGTAGACCGCCACGGTCTGAATGCCCATTTTACGGGCCGTTGTCATGACTCGGCAGGCTATTTCGCCACGATTTGCAATAAGGATTTTTTTAAACATGGGTGATAAGAAGGCTCAGGGTTGCGGTGCCGGATTCACGGTTACCGTTTCACCTTTGTTTTTTGTTTTTTTGTTTATATGAAAATGGAGTTCAAGACTCCAGCTCTTGCATCACGTTCATCGTTGGTTGTGACCCACAATTTGGTCCAGCCATGCTGGTTACAGGGGAATATTACCGTGTTTACGCCATGGGTTTTCCAGTTTTTTATCCCGCAGCATGGCAAGAGATCGGCAGATACGGGTCCGGGTGTTGTGCGGCATGATGACATCGTCAATAAAGCCACGGCTGCCGGCCACAAAGGGGTTGGCAAACCGGGCTGAATATTCGTCTGTACGTTGTTTGACCATGTTTGCATCATTACTGTCTGCCCGGAAAATGATCTCCACGGCCCCCTTGGGCCCCATCACCGCAATCTCTGCGGTGGGCCAGGCAAAGTTGACATCCCCGCGCAGATGTTTGGAGCTCATCACGTCGTAGGCACCGCCATAGGCCTTGCGGGTGATGAGCGTCACCTTGGGGACAGTGGCCTCGGCATAGGCGTAGAGCAGTTTGGCACCGTGTTTGATAATGCCGCCATATTCCTGCGATGTGCCGGGCAGAAAGCCGGGCACATCGACAAAGGTTATAATCGGGATGTTGAAGGCATCACAGAACCGGACAAACCTGGCCGCCTTGCGTGATGAGGCAATGTCCAGACATCCGGCCAATACCATGGGCTGGTTGGCCACAATGCCCACGGTTGATCCCTGCATCCGGGCAAACCCGGTGATGATATTGGCGGCAAAATCAGGCTGCAGCTCAAAAAAATCGTGCTCATCCACAACCTTGTGAATCAGCTCCGTCATATCATAGGGTTTGTTGGGATCAGCTGGAATCAGGGAGTCCAGGGATTCTTCTATCCGCTCGGCCGGATCGTTACAGGGCCAGGTCGGCGGCTTTTCTTTGTTATTTGAAGGCAGGTAATTGAGGAATCGGCGCAGCATGAGCAGAGCTTCCACGCCGTTGTCAAAGGCAAGATCAGCAACCCCGGACCGGCTGGTGTGGGAGACGGCCCCGCCAAGCTCTTCCGCGCTGACCTCTTCGTGGGTCACCGTCTTGACAACATC
>JALXCX010000107.1 GCA_026990725.1 Desulfobulbaceae bacterium | reverse complement strand
ACCAAAAACGGGAATGTGCAAGATGGGAAAAACTTCATGCCCTGATCGGCTCGGCAGACGGCAAAAAATATCGCAATTTTGCCCAGGGAATTACTTTTGAATTAATGGTTTCCCATGCCAACAGGCAACTTGCCGAGATGACAGATCGATATCTGTTGATTCGGGATGCCCGTGAGCCGCTTGAGCTGAATGTGATTGACAACTATCAGGCCGGGGAGGTTCGGTCCACCAAAAACCTGTCCGGAGGTGAGTCCTTTATTGTCAGTCTCGCCCTGGCCCTTGGTTTGTCCAAAATGGCCAGCCGTCGGGTGCGGGTGGATTCCCTGTTTCTTGATGAGGGGTTTGGAACCCTTGATGAAGATGCCCTGGAGACGGCCCTTGAAACCCTGTCGACGTTGCAGCAGGATGGGAAGCTTATCGGCATCATTTCCCACGTTTCAGCACTGAAAGAGCGAATCGCAACCCGGATAAATATCTTGCCGGTTTCAGGCGGGAGAAGTTGTGTGACAGGGCCCGGATGCAAGGGGATCAGCCATTGAGTTGCTCTTTTATGAAGAAAACTTATTTTGTTGTTGTTTTTCCGGCAGAATACCTATATATCCGGAGAAGAGAAAGTGCTGTTTTTGCTGACAGAGCGCAGGAAATGAGGGCATTGCCTGTGTTTTTTTAAGTAACCGTCCATTATTTTGGGGCCACCTTGAAAAATTGCCTTTTCGCCCGATCTCTGCGTCACAGAAAAATGAAAAATGCTCACATATGTCTCATATGCTGCGCTTTTTAATTTTCCTGTTCCTTGACCTCGAACGAAAATTCTAATTTTTCAAGGCGCCCTTGGAGGAAAACATGGCAAAACTATCAGATATTGAAGGTATTGGCCAAAAGTATGCGGCAAAACTACAAGCTGCCGGAGTCGGTTCGCTCGACAGCCTCTTAACAGCGGGGGGAGCGAAAAAAGGACGAAAGGATATTGCCCAAAAAACAGGCTTGAGTGAAAAGCTCATCCTTGGCTGGGTCAATCGTGCTGATCTGGCCCGTGTCAAGGGAATCGGCACACAATATGCTGATCTTCTTGAGTGCGCGGGAGTGGATACTGTTCCGGAGCTGGCCCAGCGAAATGCCACGAATCTGCAGCAAAAAATGGCGGAAGTCAATGAGAAGAAAAAGCTGGTCCGGAAAGTTCCCGTACTTTCACAGGTTGAAGACTGGGTGGCTCAGGCGAAAAAGCTGCCCCGGGTGGTGAAACACTAAAAGTAAAGCTGCTCTGGTTGTTTGCGGTAATCAGAACAGGCGCAGAGTTATCCAAGGTTACAAGTAGTCCAGCCCCGGAAGAAGTCTTTCTTCCGGGTCTGGACTCGGGCAGTGTTACCTGAAAATGTCTGCCGGAAAGAAGTCTTCCAAAGAGCCGGAGTTCACCGGAAATTTTCTAAGAGCAGTTTTTATACCTCGAAACCGGCTCTTTTCTTCAGGAGGAACCAGAAAGCCGGGAATCGCCCTGTTGGGAAGGGGGCTGGATTTTTCTGCCCAGAAGTCCAGCATATTTCCGCTGGTTCCCTTTTTGTCAAGATGTTCAATCATCTGATACATGGCCAGATTGACCGTGTAAATAAATGGTGCCATGACGGCCTCACCATCCTGAGTACAGCGGCAGGTTGAGAGCATTGCCCTGCAACTGAAAGGGCGATTTGCATAAACCTGACACAGACCATCTTTTCCCAGAAACGGACATTGTCCGGATGCGTGTATGCCTATTTCTTCCGGCGGCTGTCTCCGGTTGAGACAGGCTTTGGCCAGTTCGTTTGTGGTAAATGAGGGGCTGAAATAGGGCCGGTCCTGGGCCGCAGTTATTGCGTCCTGGAGGGGTTGTTTTGCCAGAGCGGGATGTTGCCGCAAAAATCGCACTTCAAGACTGGTAACAGAAACATTGACCGAGCAGCAGGTCGCGCATCCCAGACCACAGGCAACAGGCAGGTTGGTCGTGAATTCATCGTAAAAAGTATAGAGCGCCTGTAGTACTTTCTGTGCTTCCATGGCTTATGTGGGGATCTCTGGAAAAAGGAATCGTCAAAGTCGGTGTTCTTTTTTAGACCATAACACATGCAAACACGTGCACAGGTAAAAACATCTCCTTCCGGTTGGTTTTTTCTTCTTTTATGCCTATTGTTTCCTCATAACGTCCTGTAGACCATAACCCGAGGAGAACAGTATGTGTGATGAACAGTACAAACA
>JALXCX010000106.1 GCA_026990725.1 Desulfobulbaceae bacterium | reverse complement strand
ATGATTATCTTCTTGATCCGCACACAGCTGTCGGAGTCAGGGCAGGAGTTACGCTGCAACAGGAGAGACCTGTGATATGTCTCGCCACCGCCCATCCCGCAAAATTTGGTGATGCCGTGTACAAGGCCACTGGAAAAGAAGTGAAACTGCCCTCAGCTCTTGCAGAGCTATCGGCAAAAGAGAGCCGGTGCGAGATTATGGACGCAGATGTTGAGCTGATCCGTGATTATATAAGTAAAAACGCCTTGTCGTAAGAGAATAAACACCTTGTTCCATGCCTGATATTCCTGATATTGCCGCACATAAATTCGAGGTCGAAGAGGCGGTAGATTATCTGCGGTCGCGTTTACCGGTCATTCCCAAAATATTGATTCAACTTGGCACGGGCCTGGGAGAGTTGGTCAGCGGTCTCCGGCAAAGCGTGAGCATTCCCTATAATGAAATCCCACATTTTCCAGACTCGACTGTCACCAGCCATGCCGGTAATCTTGTCTGTGGTTTTTTGGCAGAAACCCCTGTTGCCATTCTTCAGGGCAGGTTTCATTATTATGAAGGATATTCAGCTCGTGACGTGGGGTTCCCGATTCGGGTTATGTCATTGCTGGGGACGAAGACGTTTATCGTGACCAATGCCTCTGGCGGCCTCAATACTTCCTGGTCTGCCGGAACCATTATGGTTTTTTCTGATCATATTAACCTGCTGGGAGATAATCCCCTGCGTGGCCCCAATATAGATGCCTGGGGTCCAAGATTTCCCGACCTTTCCAGACCCTATGATCAACATTTGCAGGACATTGCCTTCAATGCTGCTCAGCAACTTGGTTTTAACGATGTGGTTGCGGGAACCTATATTTGTATTCCCGGTCCAAGCCTTGAAACACCGGCTGAAACACGTATGCTCAAAAACAATGGAGCCGATAGTGTGGGGATGTCGTCTGTTCCTGAGGTTATAACTGCTCTGCATGGTGGCATGCGGATTCTCGGGCTTTCTGTTGTCGCAAATGTTAATGATCCGGACAATTTTGTTCCTATTTTACTAGACGATATTGTTCAAGCTGCGGCAAAGGCGGAACCTCGTTTGCAGCAACTTATTTGTGAAGTTATACAGGAGCTTTAGCAATGGGTAGAGCCGTTGATCTTGTTGTGTCAGGCAGATATTTTATCCCCATGGATGGAAGACCTGCGTTTGATAATATTTCAGTTGCGATTACAAAGGACACCATTAAAGAAATCGGTCCGGAATTACACAAAAAATATCCGGATGCGACACACCTGAATACTCCTCACGGGTTGATTATGCCCGGCCTGATCAACACCCATACCCATGCAGCCATGGCCTGTTTTCGTGGTTTGGCCGATGACTTGCCGCTCATGGAGTGGTTGCAAAATCATATATTCCCTGTTGAGGCAAGGCTTACCGGAGAGATGGTCTATCAATCGACCTTGTTGTCCATTTGTGAAATGATTAAATCCGGGACCACGTCGTTTAACGATATGTATCTGTTTGCAGGTGACGTTGCAAGAGCTGTAGATGAATCCGGGATGCGGGCCTGGCTGGGAGAAGTTTTATATGATTTCCCTTCGCCAAATTATGGAGAGCTTGCCAATGGTTTTGTTTACACCGAAGATCTTTTTGCAGCCTATAAAAACAACCCTCTGGTTACCATAACAATCAACCCTCATTCTGTTTATACCTGTTCTCCGGATCTTTTACAGAAATTGGGCGATTTAGCCGCAGAGAAAAATACTCTTTATCATATTCATCTATCAGAAAACAAGGACGAAATAAATACCTGTAAAGAGCGTTATGGCGTCACGCCTGTTCTGCATTTAGACTCTCTTGGTCTGCTGAACAAGAGAGTCGTTGCAGCGCATTGTGTTGCAGTTGATTCTGAAGAAATTGAAATACTGGCTGAACGGCAGGTTAAAGTTGCCCATTGCCCGGAATCCAACATGAAGCTGGCTTCCGGAGTTGCCCCTCTTGTCAAGATGCTCGAACAGGGCGTAGTTGCGGGTATCGGTACAGATGGCAGCGCCTCAAATAATGATGTTGATATGTTTGGCGAAATGAACACAGTTGCCAAAATTCATAAAGTCATTCAAATGGATCCGACGGCCATGGATGCTACATCAACTCTCCATGCGGCAACCATGGGTGGGGCCAGGCTTCTGGGTGCGGACAAACAGATCGGTTCTCTTGAGGTCGGTAAAAAGGCCGATCTTATTGT
>JALXCX010000105.1 GCA_026990725.1 Desulfobulbaceae bacterium | reverse complement strand
AAAATCAGTTGTACAACATTTTACAATCCCACAGACCGAGGCTTTGAGGCTGTCATTGGCGACAGGCTCAAAAAGTGGCGAAAAATACTTAAACAACGGGCACAGGAAAGAAAACATGCTGAAAAAACTCCAGATAAAACCTGATAGACTTGTAACTATTCTCTTGCTGTTGCTCTGGTCAGCCCCACAGGTCATGGCCTCAGACTTTCTACTTTTTTACGCAAATGACGTACAGGGAGAGACAACTCCCTGCGGCTGAAAATCCAGCCAGCTGGGCGGTCTGTCCAAAAAAGCATTTCAAATAAAAAGTATTGCCAAGAAAGAAAAGCTTCCCTACCTTTTCGTTGACAGCGGGGCCTTACTTTTTAAAAAAAATACGTTCCATTCAAACCAGCATGTCCAACAGGTTGCCACAACGACTGCCCGTGGAATTGCCAAAGCCACGGAGCTCATGAACTGTCAGGCAGTCGGAATTGCCCCTCAGGATCTTGGCGGAGGATTACCTCTACTCAAACAAATCCAGGAAAAACAACATATCAACTGGGTATCAATGAATCTGGTTGACCTCAAAAGCAAAAACCCGGTTTTCTCACCTCTTGTCAAAACCCACGTCGGGAGTACTCAAATTGCAATACTCGGCCTCACCGACGATCAACAAAACCCCGGCCCCAGAAAGACGTATGCTCTGTTATCCTGGCAGGATACATTACCTCAATACGTTGCTGAGGTGGCAAAAGAATCTGACATGGTTCTTCTGCTCTCAAGTTATCCGAAATCAGTAAACAGAGAAATTGCCCAGTCGGTTGACGGAATAGACCTTATTTTGGAATCAAGCAGACACCCCTCTGGCAATATGAATCCCCTGAAAATAAAAAACACCCTGCTCGCCCATGTAGAAACCAGGGGAAAATATCTTGGCATGATGCGCATCCACTGGACAGACACCGGGAAATGGGGGCTGGATTTAGCCAGACAAATCCGGAAAAAACAAAACAAACTTGATCGAATAAAATGGCAGATCGGTCGGATGGAAAAAAATAAACAAACAGCGGAGCTGAAAGACAACCCGCTCTATTTGAAACTGCTGACAGACAGGGAGACTTTTCAAAAAGAGATTCTGGTTCTGCAGAAAGAAAAAGCTGCAGGAATCAGCGATCCCTGCAGCTTCTCCAACCAGTTCATAGGGCTCAGATCTTCCATGCCCGATGACAAAGAGGTTCAGGCCATTATCGACCATACCACGCGCGAGGTTAATTCCTTAAATAAGAAGAGAAAACATTCCTCAGTCGACCGTCAGCCATCTGCCCTCAAAAAGCTTGCAGGCTCCCAGGTTTGCGAAGAATGTCATTCGCTTCAGACGGCCTTCTGGCAGAAAACCCAACATGTAAGGGCCTGGCAAACTTTAGTGCAGGATGACCAGCAGTTTAACGAAGACTGTCTTGTCTGCCATGTAACCCTGCCATATTATGATTTGGCACGAGTAAAAAAAGAACAGCTTCTTGTCCATCTTCCTGAAAAGCTACAGGATGTCGGCTGTGAAAGTTGCCACGGTATTGCAGCGGCCCATGCAAAAAATCCGGAATCAACCCATCTGGATCCCCCTAATGAAGCGACCTGTCTGCAATGCCACACACAGGAACATGACGACAACTTTATTTATACAGAAAAGGTAGAAAAAATACGCTGCCCCAAGGGGTGAGAGAGTCTGGCAAGACGAAACAATGAGACCGGCAGATCCTGCCGGCCTCAGGCAAGGAACAAAAATTTAGTCGCGGCTGGCGCCAAAAAAACGAAGCAGCATCAGGAACAGGTTAATAAAATCAAGATAAAGTGCCAGGGCTCCAATAATAGCGCCCTTTCTGATGGCCCCCTCTCCCTGCTCAAGAATCCCCTGCTCACCCATATTCTTAATTTTCTGCACGTCATAGGCTGTCAGTCCGACAAAAACCAAAACGCCAATTCCGGAAATTGCCCAATACAGGCCGGGGCTTTTCAGAAACCAGTTCACCACTGAGGCAAGGATAATCCCGATAACGCCCATAAAAAGAAAAGAGCCCATCGCGGAGAGATCACGTTTGGTTACCAGGCCATACACCGACATTGCACCAAACATACCGGCTGTAATAACAAATGTTCCACCAATGGAGGCCCCGGTATACGCCAGGAAAACAGTGGACAGGGTAAGGCCGTTAAGAACCGCATAGCCAAGAAATAGTCCTGTTGCCGTAG
>JALXCX010000104.1 GCA_026990725.1 Desulfobulbaceae bacterium | reverse complement strand
CACGGAAATAATGATGGGCAGACATCTCCCCGCCATAAACAGCATTCTCCCGCCGCATTGCCTCTTTTATAAAGGCATGCCCGGTTTTGGTCATGACAGGCCGTCCACCTGCCTGCCGCACCATTTCTCTGGTGTTCCAGATCAACCTCGGGTCATGAAGGATCGTTGCTCCCGGATGCAGAGCAAGCATAGCCGCGCTCAGCAAACCAACTATATAATACCCCTCAATAAAACGCCCTGTTTCATCATAAAAAAAGCAGCGGTCAAAATCTCCATCCCAGGCAATCCCCAGGTCAGCACCATGGTGCCGCACAGCCTCTGCTGTAACAGCTCTTTTTTCCGGTAACAACGGATTTGGCACACCATTTGGGAAGGTACCGTCGGGCTGATGATTGAGTTTAACAAAGGTAAAAGGAAGTGATTTCTCCAGTAAATCAATAACCGGTCCGGCACAACCATTTCCGCCGTTAACAACCAGTTTGAGCGGCTTGAACGTGGAAACATTCACAGAAGAAAGCAGGTGCGAAAGATACCGGCTTTTATCCGGAACTTCCAGACACACCCCGTGCCTCTGAACTTTTGAGGTTACCTGCCGGAACCAGTCAACAGATGCCGCCTTTTCGGCAACCTCACAAAGCCCCGAATCACCGGACATGGGCCTGGCCCCTTTGCCGACAAACTTCATTCCGTTATATTCAGCTGGATTATGACTGGCTGTGATCATAATTCCACCGCCAATACCATCGTTTTGGCCATCAAACACAGAAAAATACATCTCTTCAGTACCGCAGAGGCCAATATCAATGACATCAACGCCGTCATCTGTCAACACGGCAATCACTGCTTCTGAAATCTCAGGACTGGACAAACGCATATCCCGGCCCACAACAAGTTTATCTGCATTGATCTGGCGACAGAAGGCAACGCCAATCCGTCTGGCAATATCAACATCCAGTTCATCAGGTATTCGCCCTCGAACATCGTAGGCGGTAAAACATTGCAGGGCATCAGACATGGGCAATTCCTTCAGCAGTAAAACAAACTTTGATAGACAGAAATAAATACGTTATAGTGTACAATTCATTCTATATAAATGAATTAATTGTCTTTAGATTACCATATATACAGCTCTCCAGGCAAGTTTTGCTCATGTTACAAAACTGGATGCCTGGAGAATGAAAGGGATTTTTTATGAAAGGTATAATTTTAGCAGGCGGGTCAGGTACACGCCTCTATCCACTGACAAGGGTCATAAGCAAACAGTTGATCCCTGTTTACGATAAACCCATGATCTACTACCCGCTGTCTGTGCTGATGTTGGCTGGGATAAGAGATATCCTGATCATCTCCACCCCACAGGATCTGCCACGATTTTCCGAGCTGTTTGGTGATGGTTCCCAGCTGGGATTAAACATCTCCTACGCAGAACAGCCAAAACCGGAAGGACTGGCCCAGGCCTTTCTGATCGGCAAGGATTTTATCGGCAACGATCCTGTTGCCCTGGTCCTGGGAGACAATATTTTTTTCGGGCACGGTTTTGCAGAGATTGTCCAGCGCTGCAGCAAACTCACAGAGGGCGGCATAATCTTTGGCTATCTTGTCAGTGATCCGGAACGCTATGGCGTTGTTGAATTTGATGCAGATAAAAGAGTAATAGGCATCGAAGAAAAACCCGTAACCCCGAAATCACGCTACGCGGTTCCCGGCCTCTACTTTTACGACAATACCGTTGTAGATATAGCCTCCTCCATAAAGCCTTCCAGCCGGGGTGAATTTGAAATTACCGATGTCAACACCTGTTATCTTCAACAAAACAAGCTGAAAGTTGAATTACTGGGCAGGGGCTTTTGCTGGCTTGATACCGGCACCCACGAATCATTGCAGCAGGCATCGAGTTATGTTCAGGCCGTGCAGGAACGACAAGGTCTCAAAATCGCCTGCCTTGAGGAAATCGCATACCGGCTTGGTTATATTGACAGCAGCAAAATAGAAGAGATTGCCTCCCAGATGATGAAGAACCAGTACGGTCATTATCTGATAAATATTCTTCAAGACACAACACCAGAGGGGTTGCCGAGCCAATGAAGGTTCTCGTTACCGGCGCCGGCGGCCAGCTTGGCCGGGACTGCCTACAAATACTTGAAAAAAAACATACTGTTCATGGATTCTCATCCAGGCAGCTCGACATTACAAAAAAACCGCTGCTTGAGCAGCTGATGACCAGCCTGC
>JALXCX010000103.1 GCA_026990725.1 Desulfobulbaceae bacterium | reverse complement strand
CCCGGATCATGCAAACGTCGGTCGTGGTGCCGCCTACATCAACAATCAACGCTGTCGGTGCTCCGGCAGTACAGCCGAAACTGGCCGTTGCCGCCGGGCCGCTGGCCATGGTAATGGCTGCCCGTTCAACGGCCTGATCAAGACTGGCTCCCTGACCGTTGCCGCAGATGATGGTGACCGGGCAACTGAGTTTTAATTGAATCATACAGAGCTGAATAGAGGAGAGAAAGCCCACCATGAGCGGCATGAGTTTGGCGTGCAGGCAGGCTGTGGCCGCCCGGGCACGCATTCCCGGATGATCACTCACCTGATGAGAACAGAAAACAGGTTTTCCCGGATCAAGCATGGACAGCGCTTCCTCGGCAACCAGCTCATGGGCTGGATTTTTAATGGACATAGCCCCACAGACGGCGTAGCTGTCCACCTCGTCTTTTAATCCGGCAATAGTATCAACAAGCCCCTCGATATCCAGAGGTTCATCTTCTTCGCCGGTAATCTTATGACCGCCCTTTAAGAAAATATTGGCTATAATAGGCAGCTTGAAGTGGCGGACATAACCAAAAACAAACAGGCCGACTCTTGCCCCGCGGCCCTCGACAATGGCGTTAGTCGCAAGTGTTGTCGAAACGGCCAGCCTGTCAATATTTTTGGGTGAGATACCCGTAAGCAGCTTTTCAAGGGCCAGCCCCACGCCAACGCCCAGGTCGTAATGGGTGGTTGGCTCTTTTGCCCATTGGACAACGGCTCTGGTCTGGGTGTCGAGAAGCACGGCATCTGTGTATGTGCCGCCGGTGTCTATGCCAATGCAATACCTGTTCATGTCCTGTTTTCCTGCATCTATCCAGCAAAATGTTCAACTATCATTTTGGAAAATTTTATCAAACAAGGGAAAAAGTCTGCCAAGAAAAGATAAAAAAGGATTTTAGTTCTTTGACGTTCTCTTCATTCAGCCTCATAGTAAACCAGTGTGTCCATGATGTCCAGACATGTCACCAGCTGTTCAGGGCGACAACCCCTTTCCGGTTTGGTTTTGTTGCCACAGCCGGGCCGGTCTGTCGTCCCGGCCATATTGATTGATGCTTGATTTCATGCTTGTGAGGATTATTATTCAGTTCTGGCCTGATGAAAGAGACAACGCCTCATGGCCAAGCAAGCAGCATTACTCCTCGCCCATGTCCTCAATAATTGTTTCTTGGTCAACAAATTGCCTTAACTCAGCAGAAACGAGTTCGCTTCCTGCCACTTTTCTCCAGAATTCTCGTGCCATTTGCTTGGTCGTAGGGATTGTTTTGTCAATAAAAGCAAGAGATTCGTTAATATCAGGCAAGGTAAAAGCATACGGTGGAATTTCACCTGTACTTTTAGGTGCAAATCCCATTGAACACATGTCATAAATTGGGGCTAGGCTAAAGCCTGAACCATCAATGAAGAAACTGACATTACCAAGGTGCATATCGGTGTTGTAAATCAACCTTCCAAAACCCCAATACACTGCTATATCAAATAGGTGCTGCCAGCTTATTAACCCTAATTTATGCAACTCTTTTGCGACATGCAACCAACCGCTCCCAACCCCTGAGAATTCATTATCAACTGCTTGCATGGATATGAGCGGCAATCGGCCATATTCTCCATATCTATCAAATCTAAGAGACTCGAGAAATAACCTGTCCTGAATCTCATGAATCCCTAGTTCAGCGGCAGGTATGTCGAATTCATGCAAAACTTCAGAGGCTATATATTCTGTCACAAGAATGTCTCTCCATCGTGCAGCTAACTCTCCACCCTCTTTTGGAGAAAACTTTACAATCACATGAGCTTCTCGTTCCCTTGAATATGTAGCAAATTTAGCCTGTTCTCCACCTGCGGAAGACCCATAAACTTCGCCTTCAACGGCTTTGTCAGCAAGCTCTGGATAATCTTCACGTCTAGATTTTTGTGGCGGTCGTCGAACTCGGTCAAGGGCCATTCGTCCTATTTTTAGATTCCCTGGTAAATCATCACCATTTGCAACAAGATATCGTCCTACTTGCTCTTGGTTCCAATCCCTTGGATCTGGGGGGAAAATATCGAATTGGGCATTCAAGTCTCTCGCAATCTGCCTTCCCATGAAACCTTGCGGCCTCATATCATCAAGAAAATAAGGCAAGCCATCATACATGCCATTTTCATTGTTTCCCTTTAAGACTTTGGGAGCAATAGGGGTGGTTTGGAGGCAAAAACCACCGTGGACAAGAGGTCGCAACACTCCCCATAGGTTGGTGTTGCCCTGTGGATCTACAGCTGCAAGATGTATTTCGTTACCTGAACCAAATGCTTCTTGAACAGCATAGTATAGTGGCGGCCTGACCTTGTCGAATTTAATAACAGAATCGCCCAGGGCTCTTAGCTTTCTATTAACAGTTTGCCTTTTCATGCCAGTGCCAGCTGCTAAAGTTCTGGTTGTGGCTGGGCCCAAGGAAAGCATTTCTAATAATTTTTGAGGCATATGACACTCTCTCTGATCAAATAATTGAGCAGATAAACAGAATGCGAAAATAAATATAAATATTTAAAATTACTGAAATAAAGCGTGAAGAAATAACAACGTATGCTTCAATAAATGAGCAGATATATTGACTTATATGTCATTATGTCGTAAAAGTCAATACAGGCAATAAAGCCATAATATGTCGTTACATCGGATTTGCAGTCCTGCCGGGTTTGCTGGGGCATTCGCTTCATCATTCGCCTATGGTTATTCAAGCTGATTGCTGTTTATCCGCAAACCGCTAAACTCAAACATTCGCTTGCAGCAAAATGGTTCATTAACGAGGCCGAAAAATGTTTATTTCTCCTGTTCTTCTCTGGTTTCTGGCCGGCATAGCCTGTTTTCTTGTTGAGATGGCTCTGCCGGGCTTTATTCTTTTTTTCTTCGGTATCGGTGCCTGGTGCGTCGCGTTGGCTCTGGCGGTTATGGATATACCGCTGGCTACCCAGCTTGTCGTCTTTCTGGTTTGCTCCCTGGCCAGCCTTGCAGCGCTTCGCTCCAAATTGCGAACAGTTTTTCTGGGGGGTGTTTTTGAGCAGAATGACTCGGTCATTGTCGATGCGGCCTCCGCCACAGGTACGGTGACAGAGGCTATACTTCCCCCTGCTACCGGCCGGGTAAAGTATGGCGGCTCATTCTGGAATGCTGTTGCAGATGAAAAAATCGACGCAGGAACAGTTGTTGATATAGTGGGGAAAAATGATCTAATCGTCAAAGTACAGCCCCTGACCTCTTTAAAGGAGAACGACAATGAATAATCTGCTTGTGGGTGTTATTGCTCTTGTTGCCTTTAGCATCTTTGTCTTAAAGAAAACCGCAGTTGTTGTGCCCCAGCGTAATGAGTATGTGGTTGAGCGTTTGGGCAAGTATCGAAAAACGCTTGAGGCCGGATTTCATATTCTGGTGCCTTTTATCGACCGGATTGCCTATAAAAGAAATCTCAAGGAAGAACCCATTGATATTCCCGCCCAGACCTGTATCACTGCAGATAATGTCACCATGGAGGTCGATGGCGTGCTCTATTTGCAGGTAATGAATTCACGTCAGTCTGCTTACGGCATTGAGAATTATCATTTTGCCGCCTCCCAGCTGGCCCAGACATCGTTGCGGTCTGCTATTGGTAAAATAAGCCTGGATAACACCTTTGAGGCCAGAGAAAATCTGAATCAGCAGGTGGTACAGGCCCTTGATGATGCGGCCCAGAACTGGGGAATCAAGGTGTTGCGGTATGAAATTAAGGATCTCCAGCCTCCCCGGTCGGTGCTGGAAGCCATGGAAAAACAGATGCGGGCAGAGCGTGAGAAACGGGCCGAAATCGCCCGGTCTGAAGGTGAAAAACAGGCGCTCATCAACCGGGCTGCGGCAGAACGTGCTGAGGCCATCGCCCTGTCTGAGGGGGAGCAAATGAAACGCATCAATGAGGCCGAGGGGCGTGCCCAGGAGATTTTAAAAGTTGCCAAAGCGACAGCCGAAGGCATCCGCAGGGTAGGGGAGGCCCTCGCGGAACCGGGTGGACACGAGGCTGCGAATCTGGATGTGGCGAAAAAATACCTGGACCAGTTTGGCAAGCTGGCCAAGGAAAACAACACCATGATTCTCCCTGGCAACCTGACAGATGTCTCATCCATGGTGGCAACGGCCATGTCAACTCTGAAACACACCAGTGATAAAGCGTCCTGACAGTATTATGGTAACAAGCTTCCGCTGTTTTTTTTGTTTGTGCCGTGGCAGTCTTGGGGCGCTCATTGTTGGTCTGCTGCTCAGCGGCTGCTCCGTGTATTCCCGGGTGGATGACATACAGGTAGAGTCCCGGCAGCCAATTGAGGACTGGATTTATAAACTGGACATGCCGGTATCCCACAGCGGAGATGTGCTTCTCATGCTGGGGTTTTCCGGCGGCGGAACCAGGGCGGCAGCCTTTTCCTACGGCGTCTTAAAAGAACTGCGTAACGTACGTTATACAGAAAACGGCCGAAGTGTCAGTCTGCTGGATACGGTGGATAGTATCAGCTCGGTGTCGGGCGGCAGCTTTACAGCGGCTTATTATGGTTTATTCGGTGATCGGATATTTGAGGATTATGAGCAGGCTTTTTTAAAAAATAATGTCCAGAAAATTTTGCTCAACGGAATTCTTAACCCGCTCAATTGGTGGAAGATGCTCACCACCGGTTTTGATCGTACCGAACTTGCCGTAGATTATTATGATAAGTACATCTTTGAAGGCAAAACCTTTGCCGATCTCAAGGCCTCGGGTGGCCCGTATATTCAGATCAATGCCACAGATCTTGGCATGGGCAACAGATTTTCCTTTACGCAGGGGTATTTTGATCTGATCTGCGCAGATTACGACAGCTTCTCTGTTGCCCGGGCTGTGGCGGCCTCATCTGCGGTTCCCATAGCTTTTGCCCCGGTTGTTTTGCAAAATTACGATACATGCACGATAAAGTATCCTGACTGGTTTGCCGCCACCCGGCAAAGGGCCCAGGGCGATCTGCGACTGGCTGAACTGATCAGGGCTGTTGATTCCTACAGGGAAAAGAAAAAGCGTAGATTTATCCATCTGGTTGATGGCGGAATAACCGATAATCTCGGTATACGTGCTCTGTACGACAGGGTCAGTCTGCTGGGAGGCACCAAAAGAGCGGCGGCCCAGCTGGCCAAGCGTAATAACGTGCAGAAACTCGTCCTGATCCTTGTTAATGCCCAGACCCACGCTGCACAGCCCATGGAGGCGTCAGCAGACGAACCGCCCGTCAGCCAGGTCATTGATGCCGTAACCGATGCCCAGCTGCAACGCTATAATACTGAAAGTCTGGTTCTGCTGGAATATAATCTGCGCAAATGGGCCGCAGACCTTTCACGCCCGGGCCATGAGATCAAATCCTATTTTATTAATGTGGGTTTTGATGCCATAGGCGATAAAGACAGGCGTCAGATGTTTAATAATATCGCCACCAACTTTGCCCTGCCCGCAGACGAAGTGGATCAGCTCGTTGACACCGCAAGGTCTCTTCTGCGTGCTGACCCGGAATTTAAACGGTTGGTGCGGGATATTAAAAAGGGCTGGTAATGGCTGACAAGCCGGGGCAGGAAAGGCGAAATCTTTGTCGTTGTGTTGTCCTAGGTGAGACGGGGTTTATTTTGGGCCAGTTCCACCATTGTTTCCAGGCGGATGAGTCTTCGGTCATGCTCACGTAATTCAGCGGCCACTTCGGAAAGCACTTCGCCTGTTCGCTCCACTTTCTCTGTCAGCAGCAAAACATCCTTCAGCGTGGCCATGACATCTTTTAAAGCGCTCAAGAGGCACTCTTGATGTCAGCCAGAACGGCTTCCGCATCCGCAAGCCCTTTGCTTAAAGACTTCTTTGCCCGGACCGTTGCGGACTGCACCTCTTGTACCAGGGCGGCCAACAGCTCCTGGTCCTGATTTGCGGGTTTGGCGTTTTCGCAGCGCTGACGAACAAGCTGGGAGAGGCTGACACCTTCTTTTTTTGCTTCCCGACGAAGAAATGCCTTGAAGTCCGTCGTGCCAAGTATGGTAATTCGCTCTGTTTTTACAGCCGCAATCGACATATCGTTTCCTTCAGTTATTTATATTGTCATTATAATGATCATTATAATTTTTGTCAATCACGCAACGCCAGGTCGGTATGTTAAGCCGTATTTCTTTTTTTTATGCTCTGAAAGAGAATACTCCCAACGATAAGCAGCAGTCCGACAAAAGTTGCCGGATAAATCTTTTCTCCAATGACAAGATGGAGGATCAGCAGGGAAAAGAAGGGGGTTATATAAATAAGATTGCCAATTCGTGCTGCTGAGGAACTGAGCTGCAGGGCTGTGAGCCAGAGGGTAAAGGTAATGCTCATTTCAAAGAGGCTGATATAGACGAGAGGGAGCCAGGCCGCAGGCGGAGGCAGATGTATCCCATGAAAAAGCAGGCCGAAAATGGTGGTGAATATCAGACCAAAGCAGAATCCGGTAAAGAGTTTCGCCACCGGATCAAGGCCGTCTTTTGCATTAAAAAGCCAGTAGCATGCCCAGATAAGAGTTGAGCCTCCAGCCAGCAGAATTCCTGAACTGCTCACATCTCCAAAACCGGTTAGTTCGCCCCGGGTGGCAATGATGACAGCTCCGAGAAAACTGACAAGTACGGCTAGTAACTGACTCCTGCTCAGTTGTTGTTGAAGGATAGGCACAGAGAACAGCGTGAGAATCAGCGGCCAGCCATAGTTGAGACTCATGGCAATCTGCCCGGGTAAAAGAGCATAGGCTTTAAAGAGCACCGCATAGTAGAGAAAGGGGTTGAGAAAACCCAGAATTGCCGCGCGGGCAATGGTGTTTTTTCGAAATCCTGTCAGTTCTTTCAAACCGCCCCGGGCCAGAAGAATAAGACCAAGGACAACGGTTGAAAAGAAGATGGAATAAAAGAGCAGGGTGGATGGGACAACGTATTTAAGGGCAACCTTAAAGGCTGAAGCGGCAGTGGCCCAGAAGGTGATGACCAGCGTGGTCAGGAGATAGGCTTTTGACTGGTTGCGCATGGCCGTTGTCAGGTTTTTTTATCTGAATATTTTTGGGAGAGTATATCCCGTTTACGATACAAAGAGTGTCGGACGTGGTCAATGATCCTTTTGGCAGGACATAATTTGCTTGACAGAAACCCCTTTTTTATTTGATTATCCAATCCGGTTCGTACATCAGCTAAAGGGCACCTTGCATAATTGCTATTTTGCCCGATTTCTTCGTCGCTACGAAAATAAAAATGCTCACATATTATTAATATGCTGCGCTTGTTATTTTCTATGCTCCTTGAACTCGAACAAAATATCTAATTATTCAAGGCACCCTAAAGCGTTGGGGACGAGCGAATTATTTAAAAAATGGAGGATACAAGTGAAGACAGGTAAAATAAGTATTGTTCTGGCAAGTGCCCTGGCAGGACTTTTTTTCTACGGGCAGGTACAGGCTGCAGATTTAAAAATAGGTATTATGGTGCCCACCACCGGCTCTGAGGCCACTGCGGGCAAGGATATGGAGAATTCCATTAAACTTGCTGTTGATGAAATTAACAAGGCTGGCGGTGTGCTGGGGAAGACTATTGTTACCATT
>JALXCX010000102.1 GCA_026990725.1 Desulfobulbaceae bacterium | reverse complement strand
GCATCAACCATGGTCTGAACCTTGCGTTCGGTCTGGAGCAGCAGAAAAAGGCAGTCGCCTGTGGGCACTGGCCGCTGTACCGCTACAATCCCGACCTGGAAGATGCTGGTAAAAATCCGCTGATCATCGACTCCAAGGAGCCGACCATCAAGTTTGCGGACTATGCGTTAAATGAAAACCGTTACAGAATGCTCAAAATGTCCAATCCTGAGCATTGTGACGAGCTGATGGAAGCATCGCAAAAAGATGTGGACAAGGCCTGGAAGTTTCTCAAAGGCCGCTTCAAAGCCTTGGAAGAAGATTAATATTTCCAGGCGACTGCAATAAAAAAAGCCCCTTTCCGACTTTCGGAAAGGGGCTTTTTCAGTTTATGCCTTAGACTTACAAAAAGATCACTATCCTTCCAGACACTCGCCACAGCTTTGCAGGTCAAGGATTCCCTCAACCGGACCTGCTGAACAAGATATTCCCCAACATCCAGTTTAACTGTGTTGAAGCTGTTCTATACTCTTGTTGTACGTAGATAAACCTTCAGACAGTATGGCGTCAAAAGCAAAATCCGCCATTCTCTCTACGCCCTCAGCATCTTCGTTAAGAATTGATTTCAAAGCGTTTCTTGTTGCTTCGGGCAAATCCTGATAATGCTTTTCCCACCAGGACGTACCATCAAAGATATTTTTAAAACACTGCTGCGAAAAAAAAGGTTCAAGCTTTCTTTGAACATTGAGCATAACACCATGGATGGCATATGCATTGGAATGCGACGTACAGGCGGCATAAGAAGGATACTGGCATTGGCTATCGGGATAAGAAGTTGCCAGATAAAAACAAACACGCCTGCCCTGATGAGTCACGGGCATGTACATCTGACAGGCCGAGGGTTTGTAGGTGTTAATAATACATTTATCCATTATGAGAAACGGACAGTAACCGGACGGTTCGTGCAGGTCAAGGTAGGTGCCAAGCAACGCAACGACATCCTGATTGAGAAGATAAATCAACAACGACTCAACAGACGTCAGGTCCAGGATAACATCTCTTACGCAACAGGCATGACAATCTTTTGGACAACTTGCCTGTTGACCTGCAGGAGCTGGATCCGCAAACCTTTGTGCTGAGACCTCTTTTTTAATGATCAGGGCCTGGCAGAGCCCCCTGGTTAAAATGGATTCAATCCGGGGAGCCGTAATATTCTCATTTTGTTGCTTCATACACCCCAGGGCTTCATTCTGTAATAAAAAAAGGGGAAGCAACCGTCATTGGCTCCTTCCCCTTGTGGACACAGGCACATCAGAGGCCGGGATGATCACCGGCACGGAAGATCTATTTTTTCTGAGCCTCTTCCTGCTCCTTTTTCATGGCTGCACGTTCAGCCTTAATTTTCAGATAATCCTCTTCGGCCTTTTTCAGAGAGTCATCCTGGCGATCCTGAATCTCCTTGACTTTGGCCATGATTTTTTCATTTCTAATGGAAAGGCCCTCGGCCCCAAAGAGTGTATTGGCTAGATACTTAAAGGAGAAAAGCATGAGCTCAACATCATCGTTTTGTATCTTGTCCTGGGTTTCCTGATCGACTTCATAGGTATCAAGAAATGAACTCTCAAAAATAAACCGTCGGAAATGGTCAAGATCTGTAGAAGCCATGAAAAACATGCGTTTGGCCGCATCGGCAAGTGATGCCTGAAAGCCATGGGATTTCCGCCGCATAATAAGACGCAGCCATTCTTTGTTCATCTCATCACGAACATCCACTCCCTGGTCTTCCCGCCATTCCCGAATTGTCCAGGTCTTTGGTTCTTCAAAGCCTTTACAATGGGGTTCTTTTACCAGAAAGAAAAATTTCTCTTCCTTGGCTTTTTCCCCTTCATCAGGCTCACCGCCTTCATGAAAATCTGCCATTCCCACCGGATAATACCTGCAGGCTGAAGGACGATCTTCATAAACTGTGCACCCCTCAGGGGTTACAAAAGGACAGGCTTTTTTATCTTCTGTCAGCTTGATCTGCACACCGGGCATGTCTGTGCGTTCAAGAAATGTCGGTTCAGTGTACTCGACAATGAACTCATGGGCGGGAATATTGAGTCGCTTGCGTAAAACCAGGATATCGTATGGGGTCAGGACTATTTTAATATTATGGCAACAGGCGGTAAAACAGCTGACACCGGGATGACACTCAAACTGGAGGGGAGAATCAAATGTTAATTTTTCCGGCATGATATTGGACGGATTCTTATCTGT
>JALXCX010000101.1 GCA_026990725.1 Desulfobulbaceae bacterium | reverse complement strand
TTAATTTTCTTTTTCAGCTGGCTGATTAACCCGTCAAATTTTTCATTACGCAGAATACTGCGGATCTGCTCCATGTAATTCCGGACCAGACTGACATTTTCAACCACAATATCATAGGCCATCCACTTATCACCCTTTAAGAGCATAATATAGGACACAGGAATAGTTTTATCAGTGTCTACCAGCAAGGTTTTTACTTCAGCCCTCCTGCCTTTAATCCGCTGCCCCTTAAACTCAATTTTTTTCTCTACATAATCTTCAACTTTACCAATATAGGCATACTGGAGCAACCTGGTAAACAGGGATACAAATTCATCTTTTTGCTCAGTAGAGAGTCTTCTCCACTTTTTTCCCATGACTCGTTTGGACATTTCGTAAAAGTCAAAATGCTCTGCAGCCAGAGAAACAATACGCTTGCATTGATCACAGGACACATCTTTCTTAAAATCATCCCTTTTTAATTCATCAACAAGTTTTTCCAGAAAAGGTTTAAGCTGTTCAGTCGGGTCAGGTGTGCTGCAAAATGCCCCGGACGGTACAAAAAAAGACAGACCCAAAAACACCAGAATAATTTGCTGATAATACTTCATAAATATCTTCATCACATTTCCTTAACACTTATCGATTTATTAAGAGCAACCTGCAAATATTAATCAGAAGGCAGGGCCCCATGCGCTCTTTTTTGTTTTCGATACTGAAAATAACCATTTCGCAGGGCAATATATGGATCAAAACTCAGCTGTTTCATGTCTTCATATTCGCCAAGGTGAAGAGAAAGTTTGTTCTCCTTTGCAAACAGATAAACTCCCACGGTTCCTTCCCAGCTGTCAATCCAGTTGTAATAAGTAGAAAGAGCATATATTTCAGCAAGTTCACCGGAAAAATCCCGGACAGTTGTCGGACCGAAAAAGGGCATCACAAGGTAAAAACCGTCACCAATGCCCCAGCTTCCAAAAGTCTCTCCAAGAGTTGCGTTTATGCGTGGATACCCCAGACCTTTTCCGGCGGGATCACCCAGACCACCAACCCCTCCAATGGTATTGATAAAAAAACGGGCCAAAACTGTCCCGGAGTCTGAAAATCTGCCCTGAAGCAACGTATTGACGAAACGAAGCGGTTCCCTTAGATTATAAAAAAAATTATCCACTGAACCACGAATATCATCAGGAATCACTTTGCTGTAACCAGTGGCTACCGGATTAAAAACCCATGTATAGGCTGTATCATTAAAATCAAACATGACTCTGTTAAAAGATTCCAGAGGGTCGTCAGCATCCGCTGTTTCGACTTCGCTGTCATAAAAAGAGTCATTTAAAAAATCCACGGCCTCATTATCAGTTGCCGCAAAGCTCTGATGTGGTGAAAGAGCGGGAGCAATCAGAAAAAAAACAGCAAAGATGACCAGACAGATTTTTTGATTATTTTTCATAATTCATTTACCACCGCAAGCAAACCGTTTTAGGACCAAGCCGGACAGGAGGGATTAATTGCTCTTTACTTTACCCCGCCAAAGGCAAATTTTGAAATCAACGATTCCAGATCAACAGATGATTCAGTATCAACAATGACCTCACCAGGCTGATAATTCTCCTCATCTCCACCAAGAGTTATCTGGATAAGTTTATCTCCGATAATTCCCTGAGATTTCACAGAAGCGATGGAATCCTTAGGGAGCTTGATTTCTTTCTTCAACTGAAGCTCAGCTCTTGCCTGATCATATTCATTTAAAACAAGCCCGGTTACCGAACCAACAGTAACCCCTGCTATCTGAACTTCGGCTCCTGATTTAATACCTGAAATATTATCAAAATCAGCGAACACTGAATATGTTTTGCTTCCTGTAAGCCAGGGAACTTCACCAAGCTGCATAGCCAGCCAGCCAAAGGCAAGAAACCCAAGAACAAGAAAAAGACCAACGACAATCTCCAAACGGGAATTCTTCATTGTTACTCCATCCATCCACTTCTTTGCTCAAAATCGTTTAGTGAACTCTTACCGAACAAGAGTAAGCACTCCTTTTCCATTAACAACCAATTTTATCATTCTTAAAAAGACTTCCCATGGTCATCTCAGCGAACTCACGGATATAGGGTTTCCTCGAATCCCTGATCTGCTCAACACTGGAAAAGACATCCACCTCTCCTTTGTTGAGCAGAATGATCTGATCAGCCAGATCAAAGACCTTGGGAATATCATGGCTGACGATCACAGCCGTATAACCATGTTCTTTCTGCATTCT
>JALXCX010000100.1 GCA_026990725.1 Desulfobulbaceae bacterium | reverse complement strand
TCTTCCTCAGACAGTGCGCCGTAAATTCAAGGCTTATGCCTCACTCTACTCTACTGTAGAGACATGCCAATGCGCATAAGGGTTGGCACTAAAAAACTCTGCAAAAAAACAATCGCAAAAATAAGGATCATGGGGCTTAAATCCAACCCGCCCATGGCAGGCAGAAAACGACGTATCCGTATCAGCAGCGGGTCAGTGGCCTGGACCAGAAAACGGACAACACCATTATAGGGGTCGGCATTAACCCAGGATATAACCGCCCGCCCGATAACGACCCAGATATAGGCAGACAGCGCAAAATTAATCAGTTTGGCAATAGCCAGTATAAAATTTCCCAGCATAAACATGGAAGCACCTGAATAAAATTCGTTATTTTCAAAAAAGGCTACAACACGACCTGCTCTTTTGTATGATGTTCACTCTTCAGGTAATGTCAAGCCACTTTAGAGCCTGCCGCAATATCAGCAGACACGGTAGAGAGGACAAGTCGTTCCCTGCCCTCAGCATCTTTTTGTTTTGCAGCAAGCACCATGCCCTGGGATGTGACGCCCATGAGTTTTGCCGG
The DNA here is from genome assembly GCA_026990725.1 of Desulfobulbaceae bacterium. GTDB lineage: Bacteria > Desulfobacterota > Desulfobulbia > Desulfobulbales > Desulfobulbaceae > Desulfobulbus_C. The sequence goes on along the minus strand of JALXCX010000100.1, from coordinate 1,691 downwards.
CTTGAGATTGGCCACTATGATAACCTTCATCCCGACCAACTCTTCAGGCGTGTAAAACTTGGCAATACCAGCCACCACAGTCCGTTTTTCTGGGGCCATAAGAGTAAGTTTCAGCAGCTTGTCCGCTTTCTTAATCTTCTCTGCCCCGATAATATCGGCAACCCGCAGTTCTATCTGGCCAAACTGATCAAAAGTAATCAGGCCTTCCATATCTCCGGATTCTGCCTCTTTGTCAGATTTTTTCGGTTTCTTCTGAGGCTGAGTTTTTTTCTTTTTATCAAGCCGGGGAAAAAGCTGAGGCCCCTTCTGAACCTTCAGGCCGGGCGCGACCCCTCCCCACAAGCCGTCACGTTCCAGCACACTCTCTGTCATTATCTGTTCCATTCCAAGAGCAGCAGCCATTTTCCGTGCGGCATCGGGCATGACCGGTCGCAAAACAAGGGCGACAAGACGCAGACTCTCGGCCAGAAAATAGAGTACCGTGTTGAGACGTTCTGCTTTGGCGGGATCAGATGCCAGTTCCCAGGGAGCATTGGTGACAATGTAGCGGTTCAGACGGCCAATGACCTCCCAGACAGCCTGCAATCCCTTATGAAATTCAAAATTTTCCATATGCCTGGAATAGACAACAATCATCGTCTCCATGGCATCAATTAACTCCTGATCTTCACTGGTCAGGGCCGCTTCAGATACTGCCGGAACAACACCGTCGGCATATTTCCCGATCATGGTCAGGGAACGGGAAAATAAATTTCCCAGATCATTGGCCAGATCAGAATTTCGCCGGGCAACAATGGATTCATCTGAAAACGAAGAATCCAGACCAAAACTCATCTCCCTGAGCAGGAAATACCGAACTGTGTCAATGCCATATTTCTCGACCAGATCAGCCGGTCGAATAACATTGCCAATCGATTTGGACATCTTGGTCTCATCCACATTCCAGTATCCATGTACATGGAGCCGTTTATAGGGGGCAAGCCCCATGGCCTGAATCATGGTGGGCCAGTAAATGGCATGGGGTTTAAGAATATCCTTGGCAATAACATGTTCTGCAACTGACCAGTATTTCTCAAACATCTCACCGTCAGGATACTTGATTCCAGTCAGGTAATTGATGAGCGCATCAAACCAGACATAGGTGACAAATTTCTCATCAAAAGGCAGCGGGATACCCCAGGTAAGTCGTGAGGTTGGCCGGGAAATACAGAGATCTTCAAGCGGCTCGCTTAAGAACGAAAGCACCTCATTGCGGTAACGCTCAGGGGTGATATATTCAGGATTGCTTTTAATGTGATCAATGAGCCAGTCCTGATACTTGGACATCCTGAAAAAATAATTCTGTTCAGTGATTTCTTCAGGTTTCGTCTGATGATCAGGACACTTGCCGTCCACCAGTTCTTTTTCCGTCAGAAACCTCTCGCATCCTCTGCAGTAATGGCCCGAATACTCTGAAAAATAAATATCTCCCTGCTCATATACCTTTTGCAGAATATCCTGCACAGTCTGCATGTGTTCCGGGTAGGTGGTCCGGATAAAATTATCCGGCGCCACCGATAAAACCGGCCAGGTTTCACGAAAGGTATCAGAAATCCGGTCGACATACTCACGGGGGCTCTCGCCCTGGCTTTCTGCTGCCTGGACAATTTTTTCCCCATGCTCATCCGTACCGGTCTGAAAGCGGACATCAT
>JALXCX010000099.1 GCA_026990725.1 Desulfobulbaceae bacterium | reverse complement strand
CCTTAAAACAAACCCAATTGGCAGCAGAAAGAAAAATTTTCTGCTGCCAATTGGTCGTCATATTACGGGGACATGATACTGTATATTGTAACCGAAAGGTCGCAGAGTCAAATCCCCTTGGCTATATCTGTTCCAGTATATGTCAAAGGGCATATGACGTCCTGATACGTTTTATCGTCGCACTAAGACGGATTCCTGTTGCTCACGTAGCTCGACGGAGTCTTTTTCTACCTGCTTCCATCCTTTTCTGATGAGATTCGTCCTGTTCCGGCTTCTATTACCCCGATAAATAACGAATTGTAGGAATGCTTAATCTGCTGAGAAAGCCAGGCTGCTCTCTTAAGTTACTCTTCGGGGGGAGAAACTGTAAGGGGCCGGGTTGAATGGTTCTTCTTGTCGGAAGAGTCGAGGGGAAGAATAGTTGAATACAAGAGAAGTGTTGGTAGCTACAATGATCCTGCTGCTACGATAAAATCTGGTTAGAGATGTATTGATGGATTATACGGTAATGTAAGGGAGCGCGCGGAGATCAGGGGGTGGGTTGCTACTTGGAGCAGTTGCAAGCCGGGGAAGAGGGCTGGTAAAAAAACGGCTGCCCCTGCTGAGGAGGAGAAAAGCAGAGGCAGCCTGGAGGATGGTATGCGCATCCTCTTGGGCAGGGATGCGCTGTGTAATTTTAAGTTTATCTTAAAGTCGTCACTGGCTCTTGTTTTGCCATGATGCCACTACTAACACTTATTTGTTTGTAGTGGCTGGTCAAGTTGGTCCAGTTGTATTGGTTAGTTTAAGACCTGAAAGTCATTGTAGGCATGAGCCGCATGCTCGGCAATATCGACGCCTTCAAGCTCTTCTTCTTCGGTGATCCGCAGTCCCATGGTCAATTTGATAACCGTGAAGAGGATAAAAGCGGTTCCGAATGCCCAGCCAAAGGCTGCCAATACACCAATAATCTGAGTGGTCATGATTGCAGCTGTGGTTCCACCGATGTTGAACAGGCCGGCAGCGATGGTTCCCCAGGCGCCGCAGACGCCATGTACTGAGACCGCGCCGACCGGGTCGTCGATGTGCATCCGGTCAATGGTGACAACAGAGATGACTACAATGATACCTGCAATAAAACCAATGATGATTGAGCTGGTCGGGGTAACATTGGCACAACCGGCCGTAATACCGACCAACCCTGCCAGCGCACCGTTTAAACTCATGCCGATGTCTGGTTTTTTAAACATTATCCAGGAAAGTGTCATGGCTGAAATAACACCTGCAGCGGCGGCCAGGTTGGTGTTGACAAAGATCATCGCGATTGAGGTGTCACCCGCTGTCGTGGAGCCCGGGTTGAAACCAAACCAGCCAAGCCAGAGGATAAATACGCCGATAGCTGCCATGGGAATGTTATGGCCGGGAATGGCTCTGACCTCACCTTTTGGGCCAAATTTCCCTTTTCTTGGTCCAAGAACAATGGCTCCGGCAAGGGCACACCAGCCGCCTACAGAATGAACAACGGTTGACCCCGCAAAGTCAATGAACCCTTTGGCTTCAAGCCAGCCGTTGCCGTTGAGCAGGGAACCCCAGGCCCAGGAACCGAAGATCGGGTAGATGAAGGCGCAGACGACAAAAGAGTAGACAAGGTAGCTGGTAAATTTAATTCGTTCAGCAACAGCGCCAGAAACAATTGTGGCGGCTGTGGCTGCAAAGACGCACTGGAACATCCAGAAGGCAAGAATCCATTGATCACCTTTGGGGCCGGTCCAGCCAGAGAGGAAAAAGTCTGTTGTGCCGAAAAGACCTGTTGTCGTAGCGCCGAACATGAGGCCAAAACCAATAGCCCAGAAAGCGAGCGAGCCCATGGCAAAGTCGAGCAGGTTTTTCATCATGATGTTACAGGCTGATTTTGCGCGGGTAAATCCAGATTCCACCATGGCAAAACCGGCCTGCATGAAAAATACAAGGGCTGCGGCGATAAGGGTCCAGACGTAGTTGAGATTAGTTTGAACGGATTTAATACCGGCCGCATTACCCTTCACAGTTATCTTGACAACTTCGTCGGCTGCAAAAGCCGTTCCTGCAGCCAGCAGAAGCAGTATGCAGGCGGTGAATGTAATTTTTTTTCGCATTGGTAAGCTCTCCTTGGTCATATGATAAATTGATTAAATAGCGTCTTTGTCAGTTTCGCCTGTTCGGATACGGATTATTTTTTCAATGGGCAGAACAAAAATTTTACCATCACCGATTTTGCCGGTTCGAACAGCCTTTATAA
>JALXCX010000098.1 GCA_026990725.1 Desulfobulbaceae bacterium | reverse complement strand
TTCGCTGGATCTTTTCTTTAATTGCTTCAAGATGCACCTGACCCACACCGGAAATCAACACCTCGTGGGTTTGTTCCTCACGGGTAAGACGCAGAGTAAGATCTTCGTCAAGAAGCCGGGTCAAGGCAGAAAATAATTTTTCCTCATCTTTAGAGGCACTGACCGCATAAGAAATCACCGGCGGCATGGGCTCAAGAGGATCAAACAAGACCGGAGCACTCTCATCACAAAGCGTATCACCAGTTGTCGTTTCTTTTAGTTTTGCTACCGCAACAATCATGCCGGGTACTGCGCTGTCAACAGGCTTCTGCTCTTTGCCCTCCATAACAAAGAGCTGGCCAAAACGCTCACTGGTCTCCTTTGAGGCATTGTAAAAATGGTCTTCTGAAAGAGTTCCGGAAAAAACCCGGAAAATAGTCAATCGACCGGCAAACGGATCAGCCATGGTTTTAAATACCTGCGCGGAAAACGGAGCATCGGTATCAGCTGCACGCTCCACAAGTTCTCCGGAGCCGGGGTCTGTCCCCATGGCCGGCGCACACTGGTCGGGCGAGGGAAGAAAATTGGCGATACCGTCAAGGATAACAGAACTGCCCGCGTTGTTTAACGAGGCACAGGCAAAAACAGGAGCAATTTTTCCCCGGGCTACACCAGCGGCAAGTCCCTGTTGTAATTCATCATCAGTTAATTCACCTTCTTCCAGAAATCTTTCAATCAGGTCATCATCTGTTTCCGCGACATACTCCATTAAACTCTCGCGCAACCTGCCGACTTCATCCGTCATGTCCTCAGGAACATCTCCAGGATTAACAGTTCCGTTATCGGCAAACATCAAGGCTTTATTGCCGATAATATCCACAACGCCTTGAAAATTATCCTCAGCACCTATTGGCAGGTAAAGAACAACCGGATTCAGGTCAAACGACTCTTTTATCTCTTCAACGGTCTTTTGAAAGTTTGCCCGTTCACGATCCATCTTGGTAATACATATCAGACAAGGCATTTTTTTATTCTGGACAAAATCGACAAACCGCTCTGTCTGGTTGCGAACCCCAAGTACAGCGCCAATGGTTAACAACGAGCCATCTGCGATCTGGGCTGCAAATTTTGCTTCATTAACAAAGTTATCATCCCCGGGAGTATCAATCAGAAAAATTTCTTTTTTATTCCAGCTTATATGGTTAAAACCAGCACTTATGCTAACCTGACGTTTGGTTTCCTCTTCTTCAAAATCCATTGAGGCTGTTCCGTCATCCACCTTGCCAAGCCGTTTAATTGATCCGGCTGTAAAGAGCAAAGCCTCGGCAAGAGTTGTTTTGCCACTGTTGCCATGACCTAGGATGACTGTATTTTTGATCTGATTAACGTCGTACATGAAAGACCTCCGGTGCCCGGGTGTTGAGATTAATCTGACGACATCACGGCGCATTCCCAAATGGAGTGCCAGGGAAACAAGAGAAGAAAAGAACTTTCTCTTTTGGCCGGGGAATGGTAACCATCCGTTTCATGAGTGCAGCGTACAAGTTCAGGCTGTCTTCATGATTCGTTTCGGCTGTTCCCGCAAAGACGGCTCCAGCCGTGCCGGTTTATAACTCGAATATTTATATATTCCTATTATCCAAACGAAGTCAAGGAATAACCTGACAATTCAGACATAGCTTTCAGATAGATTTTATGGCGGAAAAAGCAAGCAGTTCAACAGGAAAAATTGCCCGTTCAGCAGGGGCAGTAGGCAGCGCCGTCATGTGCAGCCGGGTACTTGGGCTGGTAAGGGAGCAGGTATTTGCAGGCCTGTTTGGAGCTGGCACGGCCTATGATGCCTTTGTGGTGGCCTTTCGCATCCCCAACCTACTGCGGGATCTTTTCGGCGAGGGCGCCCTGTCTGCTGCTTTTGTCACAGTTTTCTCGGAATATGACACCAATAAAGGCAGGGAGGCCACCTGGCAGCTGGCGTCCAATGTTCTGGTGTTCATTGCTGTTCTGCTCAGCCTTATCACCCTTCTGGGTATCTTCTTTGCCCCCTCGATTGTCGGACTGCTTGCGCCTGATTTTTCTCTGGTGGCCGGAAAGATCGAACTGACTTCTCTTATGACAAGAATCATGTTTCCCTTTCTTGTCTTTGTGGCTCTTTCTGCTGTGGTCATGGGCATTCTGAACACCCGGGGAAAATTTTTTATCCCTGCTCTGTCATCTAGTTTTTTTAATATGGGTTCCATTGTGGGCGGCACCGCTCTGGCCCTGCTTCTCCCCCGTTTCGGCTATCCGG
>JALXCX010000097.1 GCA_026990725.1 Desulfobulbaceae bacterium | reverse complement strand
TTCAGGTAGCAGGATGTGGCATCGGGGCAATCACTGCCCAGGCAGAAATGTGAGAGGCAGCAGAGTTTTTTCCAGAGAGCAGAGCCGCTGTGCAGCCAAGGGAGTTCAGCCCTGTCGGCAAACGTGGTTTCTGTCAGCCAGGTGTTGATATCGTCAAATTCGTTATCGGCAAAGAGCTCCTGCTGCCCCCCGGAAGTGAGCTGATGCCAGCGATACAGGCAGAGATAATTCTGTCGTCCCTTGACACACATCGCCCTGAGATCTGGAGCGATATACTGGCGGATAAAAGGTATTTCGCGTTGCAGAATCTGGTCCTGCAAGTTTCTGGTGTTGGTGGAAACAACTATTTTGCGACCGCTTTGAACAGCAGGAATGAGATAGGCCAGTGTCTTACCAAGTCCTGTCTCTGCTTCAACCAGCAGACAATCGGCCTGCAGTTGATCCTCTTCGGGGTAGGATTCTTCCCCGGTAGAAAGCAGATGAGCTACCTGTTTTGCCATCTCCTGTTGACCGGGGCGGGGTTCGGAGCCGTTTAGATGATTTGCCAGGAGTCCGTCCTGACCAAAAAACTTGTCCATTTACCCCCTTCCTTCCCGGAAAAGAGGGAAAATACGTTGCACTGCGTCGAGTATGAAATAATCTTCCAGTGTTTTCATAGAATTAAAGCTCAGCGTTTGCCGTATCTTGCTGAAATTATGTCTTTTATTCCGGCCATGGTTTAAGTCGTATTTTTTTCCTGAGTCAATGGATGTATTGTTTACCATGGCAGGAGTCTTGAGGCAATCTGAGAAAAAAATCGGGTCGATCTTCACTTACGCCTTGCCCCGCGTAGCCAGGATGCAATAATTGCCAAGGAGCCTAAGGCAGCGGCTGTTTGAAAGGATCTGCGCAGTGCAATGATGAACTGTTCTGTATATTGCGGGGCAAAATCCTTCATGTCAAGGCCTCCGGTTAATCTGGCAAAATATATGGAAAATATCAACCCGGCCAGAGCAGTACCTGAGAGCATGCCAATGTTGCGGGCGGTTGCCAGCAGACTTGAGGTTACACCGGCCTGCTGATGATTAACTCCTGCAAGAGTTGCTGCTGAATTGGGCGATAAAAACATTGCCTGACCAAAGCCAAGCACCGCGAGCAACAGAGCAACATGAAGAGATGAGGTCGCTTCTGTCACCATAGTGAGCAATAGGAGCGCAACGAAGCAGATTAAGAGCCCTGCAGTTGCAACAATTCTTGCCCCGATATGATCATGGAGCCTTCCTGCAACCGGAGAAACAAAAAAAACACAGAGAGGCAGGGCCATCATCACAAAACCTGTTTGGTCTGGTGAGAGTTGTTTAATTACCCGTAAGTAAAAAGGGGTAAGAAGAAGAACAAAGAATAAGACGCAGAAGGACAGCATGCTGCTGAGCATGGCCATAACAAAGAACCGCTGTTTAAACAAGACCACTGGGAGTAGAGGAGCTGGCTGACGTCTTTCATTGATGAGAAGCAAGACCCATAATGCCAATGCCAGAAAAGATCCTGTGACAAGCAGTTGGTTGTTTTTGGCCGAAGAACAACAGGCATTCGTGGCATAACTGCATACAAGCAGGGTCACACATATTGCACTGCTCCAGAGTAAAGCCCCGGCCCTGTCAAATGGTTGCTTCCCGGCTTCGGCAGGTGCGGGAGTTGATCGCTGCAAAGAAGTACCGCAGGTTTTTTTACCAAAAAAATAGACCAGCATCCCAATGGGGACAGTGATCACAAAAAGAAACCTCCAGTGGGCAAAGCGGATAAGGACTCCACTGATTGCAGGGCCGGACATCAGTCCCAGTGAAGTGGCAACGCCTATCAGGCCAAGCCCCTTGCCAAGGTGTTCTTTGGGAAAGAATTTTTTAATGAGCGCTGGTCCCATGGACATCATCATGGAGGCGCCCATGGCCTGAATAAAACGAAAAAATATCAGCAAATAGATGTTTGAGCCAAGAGAGCAGAGCAGGGAGCCAACTGAAAAAATCAAAGCTCCTGAGGTGTAAATCCGTACCTGAGTGTATCGCCTTGACAGATGTCCCCAGAAGAGGAGCATAATTGTAATTGTGAGCAGATAGACAAGTATAACCCACTCGGTCTGGCCAAGAGTTGAACCAAAGCTTTTCATGATACTTGGCAGCGCCACATTCAGCATGGAGCTGTCCAGGGTGGACATGAACACTCCCGTGGCGACCAGCAGAAGAACTTGGTTCTGTTTCTCCATAAATAAGGCGATGACTTGTAATGCTACGTTATTTTACCGGAGTTGTGATCATGGGGAGTCTGTAGGCTCAATCAGCGTGTCTATGGTAATTCCATGTACTGTAAAGAGGCCTGATCTGTTTTCCAGAAGAAAAGCGGGGAGCTGTTTTCGGTTTCAAGGGAATAGAGACGCATCCCGTCTGCTTGCCCCGATTTGGGAGCCACCTGGTAGTCGGCAGTATATCGCTTGTTTAAAGGTGTCTGCCAAAGGGAGGTTAAGGAAGATCCGTTCCAGCGCAGTACGTTAACTGATGTGCCACGGAAAAAGCGGAGCTGTTTGAAGTACTGTACAGTGCTCACTCTATTCTGGCCGACAATAATTTCCGGATGATCATCCCCATTAACGTCTTTGGCAATAAGCCGGGAATGCATGAAGAAAAGTGTTCTGTCTCCTGCTCTGTCCCGGGTGACGTCTCCCAGGAAGGTTTTGCTTGCCCCGTAAGTGAGATCACTTTCCCAAAGCGTTTGACCTGTCTTGTCCAGAAGAACAAGTTGGTTATTCTGCCGTATTCCCGCAATCTCCGGCTCGCCGTCTCCGTCAAGGTCGAGCCGGATAAAATCAAACAGGTTGAAACCTTCAGGAACAGGTAATGAGCCCTTTTTTTTAATGGTTCCGTCGGCTGTTAATTCAAGCTGGTAAAAATAGGGAGAGACCGGGTTGACGGTTCCTCCTCTCTGGCCGATAAGAACCTGTTCACCTCTTTGGTTGAGTCCCGGTCGCAGGTAGTAAGGTATAGATTGCTGCAGGGTATGAAAGGTTGAGCCGTCCCATTCCAGAACCAGCGATGTCGGTCTGTTGCCGCTGTTTGCGGAAATATATATTTCCAGCAGGCCGTTCCCGTTAAAATCTGCAAGGTTTATTGCATGGGGGGAAAGAAATTTGGGTAAATGATGTTGGCTTATCTGTTGAAATGTATTGTTTTCGAGATGGTAAATGGCAATTTTACCATGTTCAAGAAGAGCAATGTCCTCAATTGAATCATTGTTGATGTCTCCTACGGCAAGAGCAACGGCCTCTCCTGTAATTTTTGTTTTAGCAAGGAATGTGTTGGCCTGATCAACAGCCCCTGAAGCTGCGGTAACTTTTGCGGGTTTGTATAATCCTTCTCTGAAAGCCCGATCAGGATGGGCTGTTTGAAACGCACTGGTACCATCGGCTTCAGGAGTTGGGTGAACGGAGTTTGTCTGATGCTTTTTGTGGAGGATTTGATCAGAAATATCAATGGAAAGCTCGTTCAGGGCCGGGATGACCTCGCTCAGCGATGTGAGTGTTTTGCTGAAGGTGGCAGGCGTTGCTCTTTGTTTACTGAAGAGGTAGATGAGGATTTCAAAATCTGTTTTCTGTTGTTCAAGGGTGCCGATGATGAGGTGCCCTGCCTGCATCGCTGTGAGCCTGCTTTTAAGTGCCTGGAGATCTCCCTGTTCCATGAGCCGGGTGAGCTGCCGGGTCGCGGTATTTTTATGGATTGCTCTCAGGCCTGTTCTGTTTGATATACGGGAGGCGAGTATATCCGGAAGCCCCTCTTTGAGATATTGTTGCGGTGTATCAGAAGATATTGAAAATGGCAGGAAAACAATGCTGCCCGGTTTTTCCTGAGATGTTGTTGCACTGAATCCTGTCCCTGAAAAGGTCAACACGCACAGCAAGATCGAGCAGCAAATCCGCAAAGAAACAAAAAAAGAATTGAGGGGCTGTTTATGAAAAACGGGGCCGGAAGACCTGCTAAAAAAATGTTTATGTTCCACGTTGTTCTCCAGTGGGTTGAGCATCTGCTGCTCTTAATGCTTGGGAAGGTTCGGTACTACTAAAGCTGTAAAGAATAATCGATATTTCTGTGATGTACAGAAAATTATGTGTTCGTAACCGTTCAGCTGCACCCCATAGTGCGGCGATCAGGCCTCCTCACATAGACGGGCTATAGTTCGTTGGCCTGCTTACCGCAGGTAAGCCGCGACTCCGCTATGGAGCACATCTGAACAGTTACAGGCCACAGGTTATGCCAGCATTGTGCTGAAGTAACATGTGTTCTTACAAGAGGATTGAAACAGGCGGGAAAGGGAGGAACGTTTAGTAGGAAAAACTGATAGACATTCCGCCATAAAAGACATCTTTTGCGGCAGCATTTCCTGTGCCGGAATAGTTACTGCCGGCTGCCCGGTTATTTGCTCCCGGTAGTGTTCGGGACCACTGGAGCTCTGGAGTGATGGTAAAATAATTCTTGTACGACATGGGCAGGTTAAGCAGCATGGAAAGTATGCGGCCGTCATGTGCGTCAAACGGATTTTTTATCAGCATGGCTTTGGAATTTAAACCAACCGTAAAGGAATCGTTGACCTGGTATGAAGTCGTCATGTCTAAAGCCAGAAACCAGGGATTGTCGTTGTTGAAAGGGTTATTGTTCACGGAGTCAAAATCAAGAAACAGGGCATCAGGCTCCTGATTATCCTGTAGGGAAGTATAAATGTAGCCGGCAGAAAAGCCCAGTCTGCCGGATGATCCCTTGTATGACAGGGTGATATTTGGGCCTTTGAGCTTGTTTTGTTTCAGGGAAATCCCTTTAAACATGTTGTTGGCCTGCTCAACGGAAAAATTGACTCCCTGGTCGTTTGCAGGGTTCTGCCCGTACATCCCCGCCGCCAGGAGAAGGCTGCTGACAGCACTGTCCCACTGGTTGGAAAAATCGGCTGTATGCGCCTCTTCTGCAGACGCGACAAGTGGGCTGCCGGTCACCGCAAATAGAGCTATGATACAGGATGTGAGGAATCGTTTTTTCATCAATCTGGTATTTAAAATTATTCGTTGCTTTAAATATACTTCCAGAGTGTGAAAATGGCAATACAAAAAGTTGTACTTTTCTGGGGGAAAACGTCTCTTGCCGGTATGGAAACAGTAAAGAATTTGTCGGTTTTTGAGGCTTCAGATTTTATGGGCCGGTGGCTCGATAATGCTTGACAATGGCCTGCACCATGTCGGAGATAGTATATTTATCTGGTTGAATATCCACACGCAGGCCAGAGCTTCTTGCGGTTTCAGAGGTAATGGGGCCAATGGTGGCTATTTTTACATTCTGTAACAGATTTTTTAATTCAGTGGCGTTAGCCGCATCCACCATGGTCAGAAAATTGGTTACTGTGGACGAGCTTGTAAAGGTCAGCAGGTCTATTTCTCCCTGTTCAAGTTCCAGGCGGAGCTCTTCTTTTCGGCCCGCTGGTGGTCGGTTTTGGTACACAGGGGCCACTGTAACTGCAGCTCCTGCATCGCCAAGCATTTCGGGCAGGGTCTCCATGGCTCTGAGTGCTCTTGGCAGCAGAATATTTTTCCCCTGCACTTCTGCTGCAATAAGGGACTCGGCCAGGTCCTGGCCGGTAAATTTTTCAGGGATCAAGTCAGCGCGTATGCCGTGGCTGAGCAGTGCCTCGGCAGTGGCTCGTCCCACAGCCCCCACTGCGGAAGAGGCAAGAATCCGGCTGTCCAGGCCATGCTCGTCAAGACGTTTAAAAAAATAGGTGATGGCGTTGAGACTGGTAAAGAGCACCCAGTCATAAGTGTGCATGGCCTGTAACGCCTGATCAAGAAGCTGATAATCATCAACCGGCTCAATGTGAATGGTGGAGTACTCCAGACATTCAGCCCCGTGTTCTTCAAGTTTTGCCACGAGTTCACTGGCCTGGTCACGGGTGCGGGTGACCACAATGCGCTTTCCAAACAGGGGGCGGGTTTCAAACCAGTCAATGGTTTTTCGCAGCTTAACTACCTCGCCGACAATAACAAGGGCCGGAGGGCGGATGTCTGCCTGTTCCACTACCTCGGTGATTGTTTCCAGGGTGCCGACAACAGAGTGTTGAATCGGGGTCGATGCCCAGCGGACAACGGCAACCGGAGTGTCGGGGGCGCGTCCGTTATCCATGAGTTTTCTGGTGATTATGGGCAGGTTCTTAATGCCCATGTAGATAACAATTGTGCCTGCCCCTGTTGCCAGCTTATCCCAGGCAATGTTTGATTCTTTTTTTCCGGGTGCTTCGTGGCCTGTAACAAAGGCAACTGAAGCAGTATAGTCGCGGTGGGTGATTGGTATGCCTGCATAGGTGGCTGCTGCCGTGGCCGAGGTGACCCCTGGGACGACTTCAAAGTCGATGCCGGCCTTGACAAGTTCTTCTATTTCTTCAGCGCCGCGGCCAAAGATGAACGGGTCGCCGCCTTTGAGGCGAACAACTTTTTTACCTGCAGAGGCATGATCCACCAGAAGCTGGTTTATTCCTTCCTGGGTAAAAGCATGCAGTCCGCCGCCTTTTTTGCCCGCATATATAAAATCTGCAGTATCTGGTACATAGGCCAGTAGTTTCTTGTTGGCAAGGTAGTCATAAACGACCACTTCTGCTCGTTCAAGAAGATACTTCCCCCGCAGGGTGATCAATCCCGGGTCGCCGGGACCGGCGCCGACCAGGTAGACTTTGCCGGTTTGGGATGATTCTTTTTTCAGATTTTTCATGGGCAATGACTATATCAGGTTGCCTCGAGCCTGTCCACAATTGCAGCGGCAAGTAACGGTATCATCAGTTCATGGTGGCCGGTAAAGTTATAGCCCTTGCCACCCTCCAGCGTCGGCCGGTGTACTACATTTGTAGCTGGCCGGTAATGGCGGATGAAATCAAAATTGGCTGTGGTGAAATCTTTGACTTCAAACCCCAGATTACGAACAACGGTGAGAGCCTTGAGAAACACTTCTGGCAATAGTACTGCTGAGCCGATGTTGATATAGACGCCTCCTTCCAGGTCGGCAACCAGTCTGCTGAACACCTGAAAGTCGTGATAACTGGTCTTGCCGATGGCCGCACCATCAGCCCCGGGATGAATATGAATAATATCTGTACCAACCGCGACATGAACCGTTACCGGGATATTCAGGACACGGGCCTGGGCAAGCAGCGACTGGTCATTGAAGCGGAAATTGTTGGCCAGCAGCATATTGCCCACGGCTTCGCCAAGACCGATATTCTCATCAGCCCCCTGCTTGATCGCCCCGTTGAGCACCTCCCCGGTTTCCCGGGCAGCACCAAAGGCCCCGGCCCCCAGAACATCGGCAACTTCCTCTGAGGTCCTCCCAACCATGGCAATCTCGGTATCATGGATAATCCCGGCTCCGTTTAAGGCAAGTGAGGAAATGATTCCCTGTTTCATTAGGTCTATCAATATTGGATTAAGCCCGACTTTAATGACATGGGCCCCCATGCCGATCATAAGAGGGCGTTTGCGGAGAACGGCAGAAACCGTCCGTTCAAGAAAATCCGGGAAATCAACTCCCGCAAATTGCCTGGGAAGTCCGCCAATGAGCTGACTTACCGTCATGCCGGGGCGGACGGGAGCGGCAAAGTCTTTGACCGTTACCTTGGAGTGGCGGCCGTGGACGGAATACGTCTGTAATTTGCTGAAATCAAGGGGCTTGGGAAGGGATGTGGTCATGATAGAAAACGGTTAAGA
>JALXCX010000096.1 GCA_026990725.1 Desulfobulbaceae bacterium | reverse complement strand
CTTCAATTGTATATTTCATGGGAAACAAAACCAATCAACGATTCATCGATGCGAAGAATTCGTCATTTGTCTTGGTTTGTCCCATTTTATCCAGTAAAAATTCCATGGCATCAGCAGGATTCATTGAGGACAAAATTTTCCTAAGAATCCAGATACGATTCATATCTTCAGGCGCAAGCAGCAGATCTTCTTTGCGGGTCCCGGATTTTTGAATATTAATCGCCGGATAAATACGACGATCTGACATCTTTCGGTCAAGAACAAGTTCCATATTTCCTGTTCCCTTAAACTCCTCAAAGATAACTTCATCCATCCGACTTCCTGTGTCTATCAGGGCCGTTGCAAGAATAGTCAGACTGCCGCCCTCCTCAATATTTCGGGCAGCCCCGAAAAACCGTTTGGGCCTGTGCAGGGCATTGGCCTCGACGCCACCAGATAAAATCTTCCCGGAAGCTGGAGTTACGGTATTGTAGGCACGGGCAAGACGGGTAATCGAATCAAGCAGGATCACAACATCTTTTTTATGCTCAACAAGACGCTTTGCCTTTTCAATGACCATTTCAGCTACCTGTATATGCCGTTGTGGCGGTTCATCAAAGGTAGAGCTGACCACCTCGGCATCGACACTGCGCTTCATGTCGGTTACTTCTTCAGGGCGCTCATCAATCAGCAGGACAATCAACGTTATTTCCTTATGATTATCAACTATTGACCGTGCGATTTTCTGCATAAGCACTGTTTTACCGGTCCGGGGTGGAGCAACAATCAAGCCTCGCTGCCCTTTACCAAGCGGCGCGACAATATTCATTACTCTGGTGGAAAAATTATCCGGCTCATCTTCAAGATTGATCTGTTCTTCCGGATAAAGCGGTGTCAGGTTGACAAACAAGGTCTTGTTTCTGGAGGCCTCAGGTGGTTCAAAGTTTACCGTGTCCACCTTGAGCAGGGCAAAATACCTTTCGTTATCCTTGGGTGCCCGGACTTCACCTTCTACAGTGTCACCTGTGCGCAGGTTGAGTCGTCGAATCTGGGATGGTGATACATAAATATCATCGGGACCAGGCAGATAATTATAATCAGGGGCCCGGAGGAAACCAAAGCCATCCTGTAACACCTCTAAGACGCCACTGCCTCGCAATTTTCCATCTTCATCTGCCTGAGATTTTAAAATAGCAAAAATCAGCTCCTGCTTTCGCAAGGCGCTGTAGCCTTCAATCTTTAAATCTGCTGCCAGTGCAACAAGTTCACTGATTTTTTTATTTTTCAACTCGGTCGGGTTCATCAACGCTTACATCCTCCTCAGGATAGAACTCTTGGGGGTAACACTACTTCAGATTAATCCGGCAAAATATCAGAGCATAAATAACGTTTGGACAACCATAGAAAAACTGGTTCCAGGTACCCAGACAGTATAAACAACGCTTTTATTTTTGAGTCTATAGACTAAATTGGAAGGATTAATCCTGAAGGATAAGAAAGTTTTTTGTGAAAATTATTATTTTGCCTGCGACTAAAAAGCCGTCAGGCTCTATTGCTCTTTTTGAATTATCAGAACGTGAAATCGACTGACAGACTGACAGTATATCGATACGTTGAAGGTCTATTCAGTTAACTAAATATTTGTTTACCAGGCTCCTGTCAAGTATTTTCGCAAACCCGACAAAAAAAATATTTATTCCCTGCATCCCAATACTTCAGCAAGACGGTTCAACTGCTGACAGGTTTTTTCCCAACTCCTGGAATTAGCAACCACATAGTGAGCCTTTGAAGCTTTCTCTTCAAGTGGTAACTGGGCCCGAATTGCCAGCCGGGCCTGCTCTTCAGTTACCTGATCTCTCAGGACAATTCTTTGAACACGCGTTGTTTCATCAGCAGACACAACTACAATAAAATCAACCATATCCTGCCAACCAGCTTCAAAGAGTAAAGGTATTTCAACAAGAACCATGCCCTGTTTTTTCCCCACCTGATGCCTCATCTCTTTTTGAGCAAGAGGGTGAAGAACCTTGTCAACCTGTCTACGCAGACCCTTATCTAAAAAAAGATCTTCACGAAAGAGTTCCCTGTTGAGATCTCCTGACGGCAAGAAAAATTTTTTATCAATGGCTGTTCGGAGAACCTGCCATCCTGCATGGCCGGAAAGAAGTAACTGTCTGCAAATTTCATCAAGATCAATAACCGGAATCTGGCAGAATCGAGCAAGGTGTCTGCAAACTCTGGACTTGCCCGAGCCAATGCCGCCGGTAATACCGATTATCTGAGATTCTTCAGGAGCCAAAAACAAAATCCTCCTGCAAATTCTTCAAAAACTTGAACATGTCATCCCAGATGGGTGCAGAAAAACAGCATTTCTCTCCGGTTATTGGATGGATAAAAGAAAGGGTAGCAGCGTGGAGCAGCTGCCTGGGCGGGCAACAAGCGGCAGTCCCCGGGGGTTTACCACCATATAACGCATCTCCGGCCACCGGAGCGCCAACAGAGGCCATATGAACTCTAATCTGATGGGTTCTCCCTGTTTCAATAGCTATTTTAGCAAAACACATACCGTTGGAAAATCGTTCCACCACTTTCCATCGGGTCACAGCATAACGACCACGCCTTGTATTGACAGCCATTTTTTTGCGCTGAACAGGATGCCTGCCGATTGGGGCCTCTATCCGGCCGGTGTCATCTGGCGGACAGCGTAATAAGACTGCACGGTACGATTTATCGATTAAACGATTTTTGAACGCTTCGGAAAGCAGCCGCTGAACTTCCTCAGTGCGGGCCACAAGCATAATACCAGAGGTGTCCTTATCAAGCCGGTGGACAATTCCCGGACGATCACCGGCTTGGCCGGGAAGATCTGGATAACGATGCAGAAGTCCATTAACAAGCGTCTTATCGGCGTGTCCAGCAGCAGGATGGACAACAAGCCCCGGCGGCTTACTGATAACAGCCAGATATTTATCTTCATGGAGAATCTGAAAATCAATTGGCTGGGCAAGGACAAAGCCGGAAGAATGGACAGGAATTTCAACCTGTATTGCATCGCCCGCACGTAGCTTATAACCGGGCTTAACTATTAGTTTGTTCACCAGAATATGACCTTCTCTGATGCAACGGCCCAACTTTGAACGGGAACTACCTTCAAGGCTGCGCACCAGAAAATGATCCAGACGTACGCCTTGCTGATCTTTTGTAATACGAAAATTATGTGTGGTGGACGAGGGGGATACCGACAAAATCAGCTGAATAATTTCTCAATCTGTTTTTCAACATTTTGCTCATCAACTTTTCTGGCAAGCGAGATCTCTTTGACCAAAAGACTTTTTGCCGTGTCCATCATCTTCCGTTCACCATAGGAGAGATCTTTATCTACCCGTAACAAAAAGAGATCTCTCAAGACAACAGCCACTTCATAAACAGACCCGGTTTTGATCTTTTCCATATAATCACGGTATCGTCTGTTCCAAGTCTGTGAACTTAATTGTATGTCCCGCTCTTTTAAGATATCCAACACTTTTTTGACTTCATCTTTGGAAATAATAGCCCGAAGTCCAACATTTTCACTGGTGGCCGTTGGAATCATAATGGTCATGTCATTGTCAAGAATCTTCATGACGTAAAATGCCTGGTCAACCCCGCCAATGCTCTGTTGTTTTATAGCTTCAATCAACCCTACACCGTGAGCCGGGTACACCGCCATATCACCTGCTACAAACATCGGACTTGCTTCACCTTCACTCATAACATCACCTGACAACCCATAAAACAATTATTAATGAACTGAATACAATAGTTCAATATACTCTATTTTTTTAAATTTAGCAAAAATGAGATACAACTGAAAACATTCCGGCTACTGTCCATTGACCCTGTTCATACACACAGCGGGACCTCTGGTAACAAAAAGTTTGACAGCCTCGTCAACAAGGGAAAGCTTTTTGTTCAACACAGACAGTTCAGAATCATTAAAGGAAGACAAGACATATCGATCAACGGGAATCCCCTGCCCCTTTTCATTTTGAGAAGGACGGCCAATGCCAATTTTAAGCCGGGCAAAATTTGAGGTGTTCAGGTGTGAAATAATGGAACGAATACCATTATGTCCACCAGCCCCGCCTCTTGTTACAACTTTTATCTTTCCTGCCTGCATGTCCAGGTCATCATGAAGAATCAGAATTCTTTCAGGAAGAATCTTGTAAAAATCCGAAAACCGAGCAACAGCTTCACCGGATTTATTCATAAAGGTTTGAGGCTTAACAAGAAACAGAGAAAGATTTTCATATCTGACCCGGCAAAATTCTGCCTGCCATTTCATCTGGCTCAAAGTGAAATTTTGCTGATCAGCAAAATAATCCAATGCCAGGAATCCGGCATTGTGACGGGTCAGTTCATATTTCCTGCCAGGATTACCCAATCCTACAATTAAATATCGGGAATCAACCACCAGACGGCTCCATATAAGCAAACAAAACAGGTCACAACACGAACAAAAAAGTCGAAAAAGCACTCGCTCTTTCGACTTTATTCCAGTACCGAAAACTGAAGTCCGGCTTATTCTCTTCCTAGCCAACCATTAGATGACCCAAACACAACGGCTTGCAGGATCATTTTTCAATGATACCTTGGCCGGCACATCAAGATCTGAGCAGCAAACGGGGTCACCGTTACGCTCAAGATGCGTAATATCAACAACAATTTCATCTGGGATATCCAACGGACAGCCGTTAAGCGTCACGCTGTTCAACCCTACCTGCAGCTCACCACCAAGGTCTACACCCTTTGCCACACCTGTAAACCTTATAGGAACAATAAAATCTGCAGGCTCGTCAAGGGCGATCTCAAGAAAATCGACATGCAGCAAACGTTCGACGACCGGATCTTTTTGCATCTCCTGGACAAGAACGTGGCGTTTACCTTTACTGTCGCCTTCAACATCAAGCGTTACCACTGCATTTCGTCCATGAATAAATAACAGATTCTTATACAAGGAAGCTTCATCAAACTGCAGGGCGACAGGGTCGTCACCTTTGCTATACACAACAGCCGGGGTTTTTTTCTCCATGCGCAAACGTCGATTCTCACCTTTTCCAAAAACCGTACGTACTGCTGCCGGTATATCAACCTGTATCATTGTTTTCCTCCTCCCGTTATTCGGGATTCTTTCAAAGATAGTCGCACTTGACTCTTACTAAAACTCTACACAAAAAGATAACTGACGGAATCCTCAGAATGGATGCGGCTTATCGCCTCACCAAGTAATTCTCCAACCGACAGTACTGTAATTTTACTACATTTATCCCCTTTGTTCCCGAGGGGGATGGAGTTTGTTACGACCAATGATTTTATCTCTGAATCATTGATTCGCTCTATCGCAGGCCCGGAAAGTACCGCATGAGAACAACAGGCGTGAACTTCCTTGGCCCCTCGTTCTTTCAATTTTGAGGCTGCCCCGCATAAAGTTCCGGCGGTGTCAACCATGTCATCAAGCAAAACAGCGGTTTTGCCTGCAACATCACCAATAACATGCATGGCTTCACACTCATTGGCCCGCTCACGGCGTTTGTCAATGATGGCAAGATCGGCATTTAACCGCTTGGCAAAGGCCCGGGTTCGTTCAACACCACCGGCATCGGGCGAAACCATCACAACATCGTCAAAATGAGCCCGGATATGTTTCAGTAAAACCGGAGCAGAATAAAGATGGTCTACCGGGATATTAAAAAAACCTTGAATCTGTCCCGCATGAAGGTCCATGCAGAGTACTCGCCTCGTCCCCACAGCCATCAGCATCTCTGCTACAGCTTTAGCAGTTATAGGCACCCTGGGCCGAACTTTACGATCCTGACGTGCATAGCCATAATACGGAATAACAGCAGTAATACGCCTTGCAGATGCCCTTCGCAGCGCATCCACCATGATCAACAACTCCATTAAATGATCATTAACCGGGGTACAGGTCGGTTGAATGACAAAAACGTCAGCACCACGTACATTTTCACCAATATCTACTGAGATTTCTCCGTCACTGAACTGTTTGACTTCTGCTGCGGATAATGGCAGATCAAGATAGTTACATATTTCTTGAGCAATGCCTGGATTTGCGTTACCGGTAAAAATCTTAATAATATTTGGCATATTCAGTGCCTCGGTCCGTCAAAATGAAATAGAAAACTGCAGTTCCGGCCAAAAATGGCTGGGGCGGAGGGATTCGAACCCCCGAATGCAAGGATCAAAACCTTGTGTCTTACCGCTTGACGACGCCCCAATCCAAAAATCTATGTAAATCAATTTACTTTATTCGCTTTTCAGGCAAGTGGAGCGACCAGATAAACCTGATCAAATTCCTTTTGCAACTTTCGACAGCACGTTTCAGCCTCTTGACGGCACGCCTTGGAAAACAGACCAAACACCGTTGGCCCGGAGCCGGACATCAAGGACCCCAAAGCCCCCTCATCAAGCATTTTTTGTTTTATCTTCTTGATAACACAAAATTTACCAGATGTTACATCTTCCAGGTCATTATTCAGTTCTTTCGGTGTAAACGGACAGTCCTTGCCGTTTACTCCGGACTTATTTCTATGATTCTCTTTTTGCGAGCAGTATAGGTTAAAAATATTTTCCGCCGATGTCAACGCAAAAGTCTCATAAGCCCATTTTGTTGACACAGAAATCCCCGGATTTGCCAAAACAACCAAAAAATCAGTAATCGGTGTCGCAGGTGTGAGTTCTTCTCCTATACCTGTTGCCCAGCCAGTCAACATCTCGTAGACAAAAAATGGGACATCCGCTCCAAGCTGCAACCCTAAATCCGCTAATTCTTTACGAGAGCAATGTGTTGCACATAACCGATCAAGGGCAAGAAGGACGGCGGCGGCATCACTTGACCCGCCCCCTAAGCCTGCAGCAATTGGAATATTTTTTTCAAGGACAATCTGTACCCCCTGCTGTTGCCTTGCAGTGAAGTCAAAAAAGAGTGAGGCCGCCCTGAAGATGATATTGTTTTTATCCTCTGGCAGCCCGCAGTCCCCGCAGTCGAGCCGAATACCACTTTGGGGTAAAAGGGTAAAGTTGAGTCGATCAAACAAAGCAACCTTTTGCATGAGCGTCTCTAACTCATGGTAGCCGTCAGACCTTCTCCCGGTAATTTTCAGATAGAGATTAATCTTGGCAGGAGCATGATAACAGAATTCATGTTTGGCCATACTTAAACAACCAGCTAAACAACAGCTTCTGATGCTTTAATAAAACGCATTTTTAATTCATACAATACCTTGGTCAGCAGTTCATCTTCCTGCTCATCAAGATTCCCGCCGGTTTTTTCTGCCAGCATAGCCAGCGTATCAATGGTGTGCTTTGCCAGCTCAAGATCAATAATCTTTTTTCCTGTTTCGGGATGAGCTAAATCACCAAGATGAAACAACGCCGTCGTATTAAGCGATAGGATAAAAGTGATAAAGGAAACCGCCGGCATAACACAATTTCCATCATCGTCCTTCACCCTGCCTTCAGGGCATCCACAGTCACTTTTTTTTTCGCTCATACTCTTGCTCGGTTCAGGATTAATTAAGAAAAAAACGTTTCCAGTTTAACAATATTTTAAAGATCGCTGCCATACGCTGGTAGCTGCAGGGCCATCGCAGCATCGATATGAAGCGATTCTTTTATATTTTCAAGCAGTTCATAAAAAACAGAGAGTCCGTGTTCAGTAAAATAAGTTACCGCCTCGATTACATCTTCCCGGACCTTGGAGGCACTGCGAATCACCAGACCGTCATAATCAGGAATGA
>JALXCX010000095.1 GCA_026990725.1 Desulfobulbaceae bacterium | reverse complement strand
GCCCTATCCTCCGGGTGAGCAGAATGACGTTAACAGGATGCAAGAATGACATCAACAAGAGTGGCGATTTGACTTGTCAGTCGCCGAAAAAAGGAACAGCAGATTCCACCTTAAATTCGACACCTCGTGGTTTAAAAATGGGGGTAAGCCCAGAGTTTGTGGGCGCTGTTTGATCCACCGCCTACAGAACATAAAATCAAGTTCAGTCAGAAATTATTGTTTAATTTCAGTTAACTATCACCAGGCACTATTGTAACGTACAACTTAAACATTCGCATTAAATATGTTATTTATGATAGTTATGGCCTGACTTAATAGAGCAGGCCCGGTAAAGTTGTTCAAGCAGAATAAAACGTGTCATTTCGTGGGTGAACGTGAGCTTGGACAATGACCAGTTTATTTCAGCCTGTTTGAGCACTGTCCTGTCAAGACCAAGATGGCCGCCTATTAAAAAGGTAATAGTTTGCAACCCCCTGTTTTCCCAGCTTTCAAGAAGTGCGGCAAGCTCGATGGAATCATAATGCGTACCACCGGGGTCAAGGGCTACGGTAAGGGATGAATTTGCCGATACACTGAGCAGTTGATCTGCCTCGCAGGCCATGACCACCTTATCAGAATCATTTTTTGTATGTTTTTCCTTCACTATTTTTATTTCTACAGGGACATACCGTTTCAGGCGTTTTGTATAATCCTTTATGCCCTGGTCAAGATAGTGCTCACGGGTTTTGCCTAAAAAAATGAATACAAATTTCATCGATAAAGAATACTATAAAAAAATGTTGGCGAAGATACGGATATTTATCTTAAAGTACTACCTAAATTTTTCCCGGTCCAGTTAATAAAGACACAGCTCTGTCATTTAAACAGGAGTGAAGGTGCGTAAGAGCAGCCTGTGGTAAATTTTGGTACTTTGTCTGTGATTTTTCCAAATCATGCAGTCCCACCAATGGCAGATTAGTTTGTCCTGTTTTTTTACGGTGATTCTGTGACCAGGACGTAATCATTAATAATTTCATTCAACGTCTCAACAAGACTTATTATTATGAAAATACTGGCAATTGATCAGGGGACGACCAGCACCAGGGCACTGGTCATGGATAAAGTCGGCAGGCCGGTCATTACTGCCTCAAAAGAACACCGTCAATACTATCCTGGACCCGGATGTGTGGAGCATGATCCCGAAGAGCTTCTGGCAAACATCAGGTATTGCCTTGAGAGTGCTGATGATCTTGACGTCATTGGCATTGATAACCAGGGCGAGAGTTGCCTGGCCTGGGACGCCAAAACCGGGGAGGCCGTTACACCGGTTATTGTCTGGCAGGATAATCGTACTCAGAAGGTTGTTGATCGACTCAAGGCTGATAATGTTGAGGGTCTTGTTCTCGAAAAATCCGGTCTGCCCCTTGATTCCTATTTTTCTGCGGCCAAACTAGGCTGGATAGTGAAAAAGGTCCCGGAAGCAGGTAGATTACTGCAACAGGGGAGGCTGCGTTTGGGAACAACAGATGCGTTCTTTATAGATCGTCTCACCGGACATTTTGTGACCGATATCAGTACGGCCTCGAGAACATCACTTATGGATGTACGTACGGGCCGCTGGGATACTGATTTATGTGAACTCTTTGGAGTTCCTATTGAGGCTCTTCCTGAAATTGTACCGACTGTCCATGGTTTTGGTGCCATTACATGCGGCAAAAAAAAAGTCCCCTTACGGGCAAGTGTTGTCGATCAGCAGGCAGCCTTGTACGGACATGGATGCCGTATGCCAGGAGATGCAAAAATAACATTTGGTACTGGGGCTTTTGTGTTGGCATTGACTGGCAGTACTCCTTTTATGGCTGCGGAAAAAGGGCTTTTGCCAACCGTTGCCTGGCAGGTTGCGGATAATGCCCCGGTGTACGCCCTTGATGGTGGTGTTTTTTCTGCGGCTTCTGCTGTGAACTGGGCTCAAAAAATCGGATTATTTTCAGATTATGGACAAATTGAATCATTTGATCCGGATAAGAAAAGTGCGGTTTCACGCGATCTGGTCTTTATTCCTGCCCTTACGGGCCTTGGCTGTCCGCATTGGGACAGAAAAGCCGGTGGCAGCTGGATAGGATTGTCTCTTGATACCGAGCCTCTGGATCTTATGCAGTCAATCCTTGAGGGCATCGCCTTTCGCGCCTCTGAAGTTATCGAGACTATTCAGGATTTTGTTGATGTCACAAAGAGAATTTCCATTGATGGAGGATTGTCAGCCAACAGTTATTTTTGTCAGTTTCTGGCTGATGTACTGA
>JALXCX010000094.1 GCA_026990725.1 Desulfobulbaceae bacterium | reverse complement strand
CATGGACAAGAACAAAATCATTGGTTGATCTGGTACCATGACAGCCGATACATCCTTTGGGCTTCCCGGCTTTTAAAGGCTCACCTTTTGGGCTGTATTTTACCCAGAACCAATCCCCATCCTTGGGATTATAACCTTTTACCTTGTACATAACGGTAACGACTTTGAGCTCATGGGCAGGGCTGTAATTTTCCTTGACTTCAATCGAGCCATATTTCAGCGGTGGAGTTGTTGATTCAAGGGCCTGCTTGTTGACAAAGACTTTGTGCAGTGGCGCATGTGGAGCCCGACCTTCCTGCATACCCTGGTGATCAGGCCAATAGGACCACTTGGTGTAAGGGGATGTCTTGGTAATGTATTGCCATAAGGCTTTTCCATCCGGGCCTGGCATGTCTCCACCAATGGCTACAACGGCCATGCTCATGAAAATAATTGCTGCAAGACATCCTGCAATTCGCTGTTTAATCATTTTGATCTCCTCTTTTCGGGTTTGGGGGACTGCTGTACGTTGCTTTCCTGGAAGGCTACAGCACCATTGCTGTTACGTACTCAGTCGAATAGTTTCAGAAAACCTTACACTTTTTTAATCTGTTTCGCTTATATGGCCAGAGACGATTTATTTGCTAAATTCCACGTCTTTATATTAAAAGAAAGGAGAGTGGGAGACAGTCGGGGTGCAGATATTTCTTCAAGGCACCCTTTATGGATATCTTCAGGAGGACAACATGGGCAATAGTAATACGGTAACGGCATCAACAAACTTGCAGAAAGCTGTCAGCTGGATCAGTGACATCGTGCTGGATAATCCAGGCAAGGACCGCCAGGTAATTATTAAAGAAGCCCAGGTGCGCTTTGACCTGACCCCTGCAGAGAGTACGTTTCTTACAGAAAAATTTTCTGCAGACGATTCCAGTGCCAAACCATGAAATCTTAGTAATCTTTCAGTGATCAGCAGAACGTGCTGCAATCTCATGTTACTGAAAAGATTCGTGGTATTGTTGAACGGATAACTTATCATAATGCTGATACGGGCTGGTCGGTCCTTAAGGTTAAACTCTTTGATTCATATGGAGAGGAAACGACAGTTACTGTTCATCAGATGCGGGTTTTTGCCGGGGCGACCATGGAGTTTTCCGGCAACTGGACAACGCATGCCAGGTTTGGGCGTCAGTTCAAGGCGCACACGGCAAATGAGCTTAAACCCGCTTCAGCCGGAGCGTTGGAAAAATATCTTGGCTCGGGCCTGATAAAAGGTGTCGGGCCCAAAACCGCCCGTAGAATAGTCCGTCATTTCGGCAAAGAGACGCTTGATATATTTTCTAACAATATTGAGCGTCTTACTGAAGTTCCAGGCATTGCCCAAAAAAAACTTGCATCCATCACGACTGCCTGGCAGGAGCATCAAGCTCTTCGCGACGTGATGATTTTTCTTCAATCCCATGGGATTTCGACCTTGTTTGCTGTCCGTATTTTTAAACAATACGGTGATGACGCAATCGCTCTGGTTTCAGAAAATCCTTACCGGCTTGCTTCTGATTTTTATGGAATCGGTTTTTTTACCGCAGACCGGGTGGGCTTATCCATTGGTTTTCCAGAAGATTCCCCGGTGCGGATTACTGCCGGTATTCGTCATGTCCTCGCTGCCAGCAGGGAACAGGGGCATTGTTATCTTACCCTTGAACAGATTGTTTCAGGTGTTACTGATCTGCTCAGTCAGCATGTGGAGTCAAGGATTCCAGGCTTTCTGCAGCAAATGGAGCAGAACGGGGACTTTCGGGTGCGAACTCTTGTCGGCAAAGATGGAAAGGCATTGCGCTGTTATTATGCCAAGAGTCTTTATTATGATGAAAAATATGTTGCGGAAAGACTGGCGGCCATGGTGCGGCCGCTATCGCTGGATGTTGAAAGGGCAAAGCATTGGCTTGCCCGATACAGCACACGCATAAAGCTTGAGCTCAGTGAGGAGCAGGCCCGGGCAGTCCTCTCTATTGCCGGGTGTCAATGCGCTGTTTTGACCGGCGGGCCTGGATGCGGTAAAACGACCACGACAAAGACCCTTGTTGCCTTGTTCCAGGCAGTGGGTAGATCAGTTCTGCTTGCTGCCCCTACCGGGAGGGCCGCCCAGCGCATGGGCGAGGTGATCGGTATGGAGACAAAGACCATCCACCGGCTGCTGGAATTTCAGGGGACTGGGTTTAAGCGAAACGAAGAGAATCCACTACAATGTGATGTCCTGATTCTTGATGAATGTTCCATGCTCGACATCACCCTTACAGCGAC